>USOR01000240.1 GCA_900556425.1 uncultured Coriobacteriaceae bacterium | reverse complement strand
TGCACGGTCGCCATCGTCATGATCGAGATGGTGACGGCCGCACCTGCCATGTTGATGGTCGCGCCGAGGGGAATGGAGACGGAGTAGTTGTCCTTGTTCAGGCCGAGGTTCTGGCACAGCTCCATGTTGACGGGGATATTGGCGGCGGAGCTACGGGTGAAGAACGCCGTGATACCCGAGTCCTTGAGGCAGCGCAGGACGAGCGAGTAGGGGTTCTTGCGGATGCAGACGAAGACGATGATGGGATTGACCACGAGGGCGATGAGCAACATGCAACCGACGAGCAGGAGGATGATCGCGCCGTAGGAGGTGAAGATCTCGAGACCACTCGTGGAAACGGACGTGTAGACGAGGCCGAGGATGCCGAATGGCGCGAGGTTGATGATCCAGCGCACAACGCGCGTGATCGCCTCGGAGATGTTCTCGAAGACGGTCTTGGTGGACTGCCTGGCGCTGCGCAGCGCGATGCCGAGGACGATCGCCCATGCCAGGATGCCGATGAAGTTGCCCTTCATGAGCGCATCGACGGGGTTGGAGAAGATGTTGGTCACGAGCGTGAGAAGCACGGCACCGATGCCCTCGGGGGAGGCGGCGACGTCTTCGGGCGGATTGGCCAGCGTGATGTCGACGGGGAAGACAAAGCTCACGAGCACGGCGATGAACGCCGAGAGAATCGTCGACACGATGTAGAGCAGGATGACGGTCTTCATGGAACCGGCGGTCTTGGCGTTGGCAAGCGCGCTCAGGACCAGGAAGAAGACGAGGATGGGGGCGACAGCCTTCAATGCGCTGACGAATAGCGTACCCAGCAGGTCGATGATCATGATCTGGTCCCATGCGAACGCCTGGGAGCACACGCCCAGGACCGCGCCGATGACCAGGCCTATGACGATGCGCCAGATGAGGCTGATCGAATTCCACTTTCTCAAGAGCTCCATGATTTCTCCCAACATAATTCACATATAACTTTCCGCATAATACCGCAAATCAGAGGGCATCGGCGGATACCCGTGCACGACAATTGCGTCTACGGCGTGTGCAGTACGCGCAAATCCTCCTTCAAAACGAATACAATGGGAGGGACAAAATTCCGCGAGAATTTCTGGAGGGAGTACGAATCGCATGAAGGTTGCGTTTTTCCCCGGTTGCATGGTCGACATGTTCTATCCCGAAATCGGCATTGCCGCGGTCAACGTGCTCGAGCGTCTCGGTTGTGAGGTCGAGATGCCCGAAGAGCAGGTCTGCTGCGGGCAGGGGCTTCTCAACTCGGGATACGCCAAGGAGACCATACCCGTCGCCAAGAACATACTCGACGCGTATGACCTCGATCAATACGAGACGATCGTTTCGCTCACGGGCTCGTGCATGAACGCCATCATCAATGATTACCCCACGGTGCTCGAGGACGTGGAGTACCTGCACAAACTCGAGCGCATCAGGCCGCGCATGTTCGAGTTCACGGACTTCATCGTCAACCAGCTGCATACGACCGATGTGGGCGCGAGCTTCCATCACAAGGTTACCTATCACAAGAGCTGCCATGTCACGCGATTTCTCGGCATCGAGGAACAGCCCCTGCAGCTGCTCAAGGCCGTTGAGGGGCTCGAATACATCGAGATGGTGCATGCCGAGCGCTGCTGTGGCTTTGGCGGAACCTTCTCCTTCAAGGAGCCGGAGATTTCGGCGGAGATCGTCAAGGAGAAGTGCGCGACCATCATCGAGACGGGCGCCGATGTCGTATGCGGTGCTGACGTACCCTGCCTCATGAACATCAAGGGCGCGCTTGCGCGCTTGCGCACGCAAGGAGCGCTCGACCGTGATATCCGCGTCATGCATATCGCGCAGATTCTGGATGCGAGGGAGTAACCATGGCGATTCTATATGACACCGAAGCGTCTCTGCGCGAGCGCGCTGCCAAGTGCATCGAGGATGACTTCAAGCATCAGGCAATCCAGACGGCGCAGGAGACTTTCTACCAAAAGCGCGCCGCGCTCGTCGAGGCAGAGCCGGATTGGCAGGGCCTGCGCACGACGGCAATGGACATACGCGATCACGTCACCAAGAACCTCGACTACTACGTGAAGCAGTTCGCGCAGAACGCGAGTGACCATGGCGTGAACGTGCACTTTGCGTCGACGGGCAACCAGGCACTTTGGGAGGCGCTCGACATTTTCGAGAATCACGGCGCCTTCAAGGCCGTCAAGTCCAAGAGCATGATGACCGAGGAGATCGGTCTCAATCACGTGCTCGAGGAGGCGGGTGTCGAGGTCATCGAGACCGATTGCGCCGAGAACATCCTGCAAACGGCTTGCGACATGCCCTCGCACATCGTCGTGCCTGCGCTCCATCATACGCGCGATGATATCGCCGAGCTCTACCGCAAGGAGTGCGGATACGATGGCGACAACGTCCCCGAGCACATCACGCACTTCCTACGCAAGATGCTGCGCCCCGAGTTCCTGAGTGCCCAAGTGGGCATACGCGGCTGCAACTTTGCGGTGGCGGAGACCGGCTCGGTCACGCTTGTCACTAACGAGGGCAAC
>USOR01000239.1 GCA_900556425.1 uncultured Coriobacteriaceae bacterium | reverse complement strand
CCTTGCGATTCGTCCCCGAGCACGAGTAGTTCGCTGCCAGGCACGAGGTCGAACACCTCGCGGGCGCGTTTGGGAATGACCACCTGCCCCCGCTCACCCACGCGCACCACACCGAAGATGTGCTTGCCGCGCGGGGGGATAGGGTAGCCGCTTGCTACCTCGTCGTGATTGGCCAAATCGTCGATGGACACGCCGAAAAGCCTTGCGAGGGCGCGAACGTTCTCGAGGTCCGGCGTAGCCTCCCCGGACTCCCATTTGGCAACCGTCTGCCGCGCCACCCCCAGACGGCTCGCGAGCGCCTCTTGGGTAAACCCCTCGTGTTCACGCAGCGAGCGAATGTTCTGAGAAATCATACGTTTCGCACCTCCGCGAAAGAGTGTACGACAGCAAATACGCGCAATCCACCAGCTTGAAGTGGAGATAGTTGGGCGAATATGTCATGTCTGGGTGACACACGCCATGCGCGAAGCTGCGCTCATCGAGATTATCTTTCGACAAAATATATCCGGAGAAGTCGCATTGATGACATCATCGGTGTTGACTGGTGCTACCATGGAAGTTAGCAGGCGCAGACAAGCGCCGCATCATCGGAAAGAGGCGATTCGCCATGCAAGATGTATTCGATAGCGATGTAATCATGGAGATAAAAGACGAGGAGACCTGGGAGCAAAAGGTCGACAATGCTCCCGGCTGCGTTATGGTCGAGTTCTTCGTAACCTGGTGTCCCCACTGCCAGCGCGAAGCTCCGCTGCTTGACGAGATGGCACCCGCCATCAGGGAGCACGGCATCGAGGTCTACCATGCGAATGCCGAGGTCATGTGGACCAAGGGTGATGTCTATGGCATCTCCGAGACGCCCTCGTTCATTCTCGTCGACAATGGAGAACTCGTTGCCAAGCACGAGGGATTCCTCACAAAAGATGAGCTCTTGGCGTTTGCCGAAGGCAAGGTTGACGAGCTCACGCCAAGCGTGGAGCAATCACTCAGCAGCATCGCGTTCCAGTAAGGCGGGCGAAAGTGCCCGGCCATTTATAAGCCGAGCAGTTCGACCGCGCGTTTGAGATCGGCCACGATGGGGATTCGCTGCGGGCACACCTTCTCGCAGGCACCGCATTGCAGGCATTCGCTCGGCTTGCGCTTGTTCTTGCGCTCGCCACCGACGATCCACTCGTTCTTGTAGCTGCCAAACATCGTGTGCGCGTTGAGCGCGAGCAGTGCGCCCGAGATGCCGATGTTGGCTGGACACGTCTTTGCGCAGTAGTCGCATCCGGTGCAGGGAATGAGGTCGAACTTCGCGAACTCGTCCTGCGCACGCGCAATCACCGCCTCCTCATCGGCGTTCATGCATTCGAAATCACGCATGGTGCGGATGTTGGCTTCCATCTGCGCGAGGTCGCTCATGCCCGAAAGCACAACGGCCACATCGGGCTGGCTGGCGGCAAAGCGCAGGGCCCACGACGCACATGAGCTCGTCGGGTCGGCTTGCTTGAAGACCTGACGGACGGACTCTGGTGGATTTGCCAGCAGTCCGCCACGCAGCGGTTCCATGACCACGATGGGTTTGCCATGCTTGCGCGCGACCTCGAGGCACGCGTGGCTCTGATGCACCGGGTTGTCCCAGTCGAGATAGTTCACCTGGAGCTGCACGAACTCGACTTCGGGATGCTCGCTCAACACGGTGTCGAGCGCATCGGCGCTGTCGTGGATGGAAAGCCCGAGATGGCGAATGACGCCCTCCTCGCGCTTGCGCTGTGCGAACTCCCACATGTCGAAGCGGTCAAACGCCTCGGTGCGCACGCTTCCCAGATTGTGCATGAGGTAGTAGTCGATGTAGCCGGCGCCCGTGCGCTCGAGCGAGGTCTCAAGCTGGGCGTACGCCTCCTGGGCGTTCTTGCATTTGAACCAGGGGGCGGCTTTGGTGGCGAGCAGGAACGCGTCGCGCGGATAGCGCTCGACCAGCGCCTTGCGCGTAGCCTCCTCGCTTCCCGGATAGGCCCAGGCCGTGTCGAAGTAGTTGAAGCCGGCACCGAGGAAGGCGTCGACCATGTCGCCGAATTGCGGGACGTCGATCTCGCCATCGATCTTCGGCAGGCGCATGAGGCCAAATCCCAGCTTACCGTGGACATCGTCAAAGCAGGTCATCGAAATACTCCTCAATCGAGATGAGCGGGGCGAGCAGGAGCGTGCCCACGTATGGACGCGCTTGCGATTCCAGAAGCCCGGTCTTGGGCACGATCATCGTAACGGTCTCATCGGCCGTGATGCACTCGCTGGCGGCTGTGCCGGTTTGGGCGTTGAGTCCGCTGGGGCAATCGGCTGCGACGATGCGCACACCGTGCTTGCGATGCGCCTCGTTCGCCTGGCGAATCCACGTTGCGTAGGGCTCGCGTACCCGGTCGTGGGCAAAGCCGGTGCCAAGTATCGTGTCGACGATGACGTCGGCGTTGTCGAGCAACCGTGCCAGCTCCGTATCCGCCGGGGCAATGGCAAGGTCAAAGCTGCCAGTAGATGCAGACTCGAACGCAGCCGTACGGGCCGGCTCCGCCATCAGCTCTTC
>USOR01000238.1 GCA_900556425.1 uncultured Coriobacteriaceae bacterium | reverse complement strand
ATCCAACCATGAGGGCGAGCTTATCGACAAGATACACGCGAGCCAGGGCACCTACGATGGCATCGTCTACAACCCTGGTGCGCACACGCACTATAGCTACGCCCTGCATGATGCGATCAGCTCGGTCACCACGCCGGTTGTCGAGGTGCACATCTCCGATATCTCGAAGCGCGAGGAGTTTCGCCGGCATTCGGTGCTTGCCGATGCCTGCATCGGCCAGATCAAGGGGCTCGGTCCGGAAGGCTACCTCCGCGGCGTCGATATGCTGCTGGAACACCTTGTCTAGTGGTGCCGCCTCGCGTACGCCTTACTCAATCACCATGAGTTCGTGCGTGATGTCGCAGAAGCTCTCGAACCCGGTCTCGGTGACGACACCGCAATCCTCGATGCGCACGCCCATTTCGCCTGGTAGGTAGATGCCCGGCTCGTCGGTCACGACGTTGCCGGCGACAAGCGCTTCCTTGTTGGTGGGCGAGAGCAGGGGAAGCTCATGGATATCGATACCCACGCCATGCCCGAGCGAGTGGCCCATCTTGTGCTCGAAGCCCGCCTTGGCAAGCTCGCTTTCGGCGAGCGTATGCATCTGCGCGCCTGTCATACCCGGCTTGATGCTTGCGGCAACCCATTCGTTTGCCCGGCGTACGGCCTCGTAGACGCGTATCTGCTCGTCGCTTACCCCACCGATGCACACGGTGCGTGTCGTGTCCGAGCAGTATCCGCCCACGCGTGCACCGAAGTCAAAGACGATGAAGTCGCCTTGCTCGAACTGACGCTCTGACGGGATGGCGTGGGGTTTGGCGCCGTTGGGACCGCTTGCGACGATATTCGCGAAGGCCAGCTCGCTCGCCCCCAGGCGCTTCATGTTGAACTCGAGCATGATCGAGGCATCACGCTCGCTCATGCCGGGTTGTAAATCCTCCAACGTCTCCATGAACGCCTGCGAGGCGATGGCCTGGGCTCGCTTCATGAGGACGATCTCATCGGCATCCTTGACGGCGCGTAGCCTGAGAATGTCATCGGAGCGCTCCTTGAAGCGCGCGTTGGGCATTGCGTCTGAATACTTGCGATAGAGGCTCAACGGCATGGTCTCGTCAATGGCGACACGTCCCGTGACGAGCTTGAGCTCCTTGAGCATGTGGGCAATGAACTCGACCTCACGTTCGCGCGAGGCGTCGATCTGCCAGATGCCCTCCTCGTGGGCCTTCTCGCGCATGGCGGTCACGTAACGCGTGTCCGTATGCAGGATGCAGTCTTGGCGCGTGATGATGGCGACATGAGCTTGCTCGCTGTCGAAAACATCCTCGAAACCCGTGAGCCAGAACAGGTCGCTGTTCGCCCGTACGATGATTGCATCGAGAACCTGGTCCTCGAGAAGTCTCTGCACTTGTTCGATTCTGTGTAACGCCCGCATCCTCCATGCCTTTCGCCTCGCGCTTGCACATGCGCTCCATTGTACGGAAACGTTTGCCGGGAGCAAGAATCGGATGCGTTTCGCGCGATTACGGGCATTTTGCGCACGCTTAAAGCTGACCCTCACGTTTGCGGGTCGATAGAGTAGAATAGTGCGGATATGTCGAGAGAAAGGCAGTGAAAAGTGAGCGTTCAGCCCTCAAACTTTAAAAACGGCATGTGCATCAAGTACAACAACAAGCTTTGCACCATTGTCGAGTTCCAGCACGTCAAGCCTGGCAAAGGCGGTGCCTTCATTCGCACCAAGCTCAAGGATGTCTCCACCGGCCGCGTCGTCGAGTACACCTTCAGGCCCAACGACAAGTTTGACGATGTGCGTCTCGAGACCAAGGAGATGGAGTACTCTTGGACCGACGGTGACACGTTCTACTTCATGGACCCTGTGACCTACGAGCAGCCCGAGGTTCCTGCGGCCATCATCGGCGATAACGAGAAGTGGCTCAAGGAGGGCGATACCTGCCTGGCGCAGTACGCCGACGGCGAGCTCATCAACGTCGAGCCCCCCATGTTCGTCGAGCTCGAGATCACGGAGACCGAGCCCGGTTTCAAGGGCAACACCGTCCAGAGCGGCACCAAGCCTGCCGTTTGCGAGACGGGCGCCGAGATCAAGGTCCCGCTTTTCCTCGAGATTGGCGACAGGGTCAAGATCGACACGCGCGACGGTCGTTTCGTCGAGCGCCTCTAATTGCGATTCCATCCCGAGAAGGGGAGCCACATGGGCAACTACAAGTACAAGCGTGTCTTGCTCAAGCTGTCGGGCGAGGCGCTGCAAGGCGAGCAAGGCTATGGCATCGATCCCAAGGTCATTAGCGAGATTGCCTCGCAGATTCGCGAGATTGTCGATGGCGGCATCGAGCTTGCCATCACCGTCGGTGGCGGTAACATCTTCCGCGGCCTTGCTGGTGCTGCCGAGGGCATGGACCGCGCCCAGGCCGACTACATCGGCATGCTGGCAACGATCATGAACGCGCTGGCCCTGCAAGAGGGCCTCGAGCGCGCCGGCGTCTTCACGCGCGTGCAGTCTGCCATCAGCATGCAGGAAGTTGCCGAGCCCTATATCCGTCGCAAGGCCATCCGCCACCTCGAGAAGGGGCGCGTCGTCATCTTTGCCGGTGGTAC
>USOR01000237.1 GCA_900556425.1 uncultured Coriobacteriaceae bacterium | reverse complement strand
CGCATCGGATTTGAGCGCCCAGCTCTTGAATGCCTTGAAGGTGTCGAGCTCCTCGAGGCCCTCACGATAGCGCACGGACTCCTCGAGTTCCATATGCCCCGGATTGGGAACGAGCGTGATATAGCGTGCGACGCTCGCGCCGCTCGTCTCGATGAAGCCAAGCTCGCGAAAGACGGAGATGCCGCAAGACACGCTCGACTCGTCGAGCTTGACGCGCCTGTCGAGCTTCATGGCACGCCCGGCGAGCTCGTGGTTGGTACAGGAGAAGCCGGCCTCCCCCCGTTTGGCCGCCTCTTGGGAAAGCTCGCGCAAGACACGGTAGAGAATGACGAGGGCCTCGCGTGATGGCGCGCCGGACTCGAGGATGTTCTCGTTGATGCGAGCGTCCCCGTAGCCGAAGAGCAGGTGAATCGTCGCATCACGCCCATCACGGCCCGCTCGCCCGGACATCTGGTTGAACTCGATGTCGTTGAAGGGAAGATGATAGAGCACGACATGCTCTATATCGGGAATGTCGATGCCCTCGCCGAAGGCGCTCGTGGATATGATGCAGCGCAGCTCGCCGCTCCTGAAGGCATCCTCTATGGCCTTTCGGTCTGCCTTTGACAGGCCTGCATTATAGAAGCCGACATATGGGGCGAGCGCGGGCAGACGATGACGCAACATGCGCGTAAGCGAGAGTGACTGATCGCGCGAATTGACATATGCGACGCATTTCTCCCCGTTTGCTCGCGATTGCGGATGTCACGGCGATCGTCGATCTTGAGATTCTCGCGCACCGTCGGATCGAGGATGAGCTCCTCGATAGAGAGCACCCGGCATATGGTCTGGGACTCGTCCGTACCGGCAGTGGCCGTGACGGCAAGCACGAGGGGGTTGCCGAGCGCATCGAGCGTGGTGGCAAGCCCGGCATACGCGCTACGATTGCCCGCACGTGCGAGGGCGACGTGATGGGCCTCGTCCACGACGACGAAGCCGATGCGCCCGGATTGGGCGAAGCGATCGGCATGGATGGCAAGGAACTCCGGCGTGGTGAGCACGCAGTTGACGCGCCCTTGCGCCAGGCCTGCGTAGACGTCCTTGCGCACTTCCTCGGAACTCTCGCCCGTAAGCACGGATACGACGAGGCCGAACTGCGCAAAGACCTCCTGCAGATGAAATGCCTGATCTGCCACGAGGGCGCGCAAGGGGTAGATGAAGATGCTCGCCTTGCCCTCGAGAAGCGCCGTGCGGGCTGCATGCAAGTGGAAGATGAGGGACTTGCCGCGCCCCGTCGCCATGATGGCGAGCGTATTGCGTCCACGGGAAAGCGCATCGAGCGCGCGGGCCTGTGCCTCATGCAGCTCATGGTTGCCGATGAGCGCCGTACGCAGGGAATCCTCGAGCTCGGAGGGGGAAAGCGCCTGCCAACGCTCGCGCGCCTCGTCGAGTGAAGGGCCGGCGTCACCGGCAGGCTCCTTCAGGTCGAGGTCAACGCGCCGCACGACGATGTTCACGCCGTAGCTCCTGGTGGTCGCACCCGGATCGCGCACGCCGAGAGGACCGGGAGAGCGCATGTCGGCGTTCGCATCGAGCGGGCCGCCCGTCAGGGCGCTCACAGCCGCGTCATAGGCAATGCCGGAATCCATGGCGGGGGCAAGCTGCTTGGCGAGATGTTTGTTGAGGTAACCGAGTTGCGTGCCGTCGAGCAAGGTCACGGCAATGGCGTTGGCATCGTATTCATTACGCGCATCGCGCCTGAGGGCAAGCTCGACACCTGCCTCGAGCCCGGCGAGGACATCCTGGCGGTTCTCGTAGCTCACGCCCACGACCTTGGTGTTGAAACGCGCCACCTGAGTGATGCCCGCGTAATCGCCCGTCTCGCATATCTCGTCTTGTGCAAGAAAAAGTTCGTCGATGCGCGCGGACATGTCCGTCTGCGAAGGCAGGTGAGAACTCAAGAGTATGTTCTTCGTCATGAGCTTGGGGTTCTTGCGACCGCGATACTCGTCGACAAGCGGCTCGAAGACGACATCGCATATCGCGTTGCAATCGACGAGCTCTTGAATGTTATCTGGCCCAAAGTAGATGCCGGGCACTTGCGCAATGCCGTCGCTTGCGTTGAAGCGGAAGTGATTGGCTTGCTTGCCGACTGCGGCACGGTCTTCGAGAAAGACATCGTGCAGGGCGAGCAGTGGCGTCGGGTTGCCGTTGCCGCAGGGCTGCAGCAGCTCGAGCTCGCTAAATTGCTCGACCGTGCACTCCTCGACGCACGCGATGGTGTCGACATGGATGCCGGCATCAGGTGCCTCTTGCCGCATCTCGAGCACTTGGCTGCAAAGGCGCTGACGTAGCTCGTCGAGCTTGTTGGCAGGAAGCGTGATACCGATGGCCGCCGCATGACCGCCGAACTTCTCAAATAGGTCGGAGCATGTGCTGGCAAGCTCGAAGAGGTTGATATCGCCATAGGTACGTCCCGAGCCGCGGGCCTGTCCGTCCTCGATCGAGAAGATGATGACGGGCTTCTTCTTGGCTCGCGCGATACGCGAGGCGACGATGCCCTTGACGCCCTCGTGCCAACCTTCACCGGCAGCCACGATGACCGCGTCATCGGA
>USOR01000236.1 GCA_900556425.1 uncultured Coriobacteriaceae bacterium | reverse complement strand
TCGGGGACATTGACGAGAATCCTGCCGACCGTGAGGAGCCCATCGCCAAGGAGAACGTCTCCGACCCTGTCATGGCATCAGAGACGCTGTATCCTTCCTTTGGCGAGGAGGACATCGACGGCGCTCTCAAGGATGGTGCAAACGAGCGTTATCGTCCGCGTCCCACCGGGCATGTGATTGCGGCGGGAAGGCCCATCAACTTCGCTCTCGTCGGCAATCAGAATGCGGGCAAGACGACGCTCTTCAACGCGCTGACCGGTTCGAACCAGCACGTCGGCAACTTTCCGGGCGTGACGGTCGATCGCAAGGACGGCGAGATACGCAATCAATCCAAGGTCACGGTGACGGACTTGCCGGGCATCTACTCGCTCTCGCCCTATACGAGCGAGGAAATCGTCTCGCGCCAGTTCGTGCTCGACGAGAAACCCAATGCCATCATCGACATCGTCGATGGTACGAACATCGAGCGCAATCTCTACCTGAGCCTGCAACTCATGGAACTCGACGTGCCGCTTGTCATCGCGCTCAACATGATGGACGAGGTCACCGCAAGCGGGGGCAGCATCGACGTCAACGTGCTCGAGGCCGAGCTCGGCGTTCCCGTCGTGCCCATCTCGGCGGCAAACGATCAGGGTATCGACGAGCTTGTCGAGCATGCGCTCGTCGTCGCGCGCAAGCAGCTGCGTCCGGGTCGTGTCGACTTCTGCGAACCCGACGGACCCGATAACGGAGCGGTGCATCGCTGCATACACGGCGTCATGCATCTCATCGAAGACCACGCCCATCGCGCCGACTTGCCGTTGCGCTTTGCCGCAACCAAGCTCATCGAGGGCGATTCGCTTGTCACCGAGGCGCTCGACCTCGATGCCAACGAGCTGGATGCCGTCGAGCATATCGTTGCGCAGATGGAGCAAGAGGCCGGCATTGACCGCGTGGCGGCCATCAGCGACATGCGCTTTACCTTTATCGAGAAAGCCTGTGCGAAGTGCGTCTGGCGTCCGCGCGAATCACGCGAGCACAAGCGTTCCCTCAAGGCTGACCGCATCCTGACGGGCAAGTACACGGCCATCCCCATGTTCATCCTCATCATGGCCGTCGTCTTCTGGCTGACCTTCAACGTGGTTGGGCAGCCGCTTTCGGACCTGTTAGGCGAGGGCATCGAGTGGCTCACGCAGGCCGTGCGCGATGGGCTCGAATCGCTCGAGATCAACCCGCTCGTCGTCTCGCTCGTTTGCGATGGCGTGTTTCCCGGCGTGGGCACGGTCCTCTCGTTTCTGCCCATCATCGTCGTGCTGTTCCTGCTGCTTTCGGCGCTCGAGGATACGGGCTATATGGCACGCGTCGCATTCTTCATGGACAAGCTCCTACGCAAGCTCGGCTTGTCGGGGCGCAGCTTCGTCCCGCTCATCATGGGATTCGGGTGCAGCGTACCGGCTATCATGGCAACGCGCACGCTTCCCTCCGAGCACGATCGTCGCATGACCATCATGCTCGTGCCGTTCATGAGCTGCTCGGCGAAATTGCCGGTCTACGCGTTGCTTTGCGGCTTCTTCTTTGTCCAGTACGCCGCGCTCGCGATGCTGTCGTTGTATCTGCTCGGCATCGTCGTCGGCATCATCGCGGCGTTCGTCCTGAGCCGCACGGTGTTTCGTGGCGAGCCCGTTCCCTTCGTGATGGAGCTTCCCAACTACCGGCTGCCGAGTCTGGGCACCGTGTGCCGCCTTGCCTGGGACAAGGCGAAGGAGTTCGCGAAGAAGGCGTTCACGGTCGTGTTCATCGCGACGCTCATTATCTGGTTCCTGCAGACCTTCGATGTGCGATTCAACGTGGTCGCCGACCAGTCTCAGAGCATGCTGGCGGGTATCGGTACGATTTTCGCTCCCATCTTCGAGCCACTCGGTTTCGGGGATTGGCGTGCTGCGACGGCCGTGCTCACGGGCTTCATGGCCAAGGAGAACGTCATCTCGACCATCACGCAGCTCGTCGGTGGCAACCTGGCGCTTCTCACGACGCTGTTTACCCCGCTAGCTGCCTACACGTTCCTCGTGTTCGTGTTGCTGTACACGCCGTGCGTGATGGCGATTATCACGGTGAGAAATGAGCTTGGCGGCAAGTACGCGGCAGTTATCGTCGTGCTGCAGTGCGTCGTTGCCTGGATCGTCGCCTTCATCGTGCATGGTATCGGGTTGTTGCTCGGTCTGGGCTAGCGGCCGCTCTAATCCAGGTGCGCGTACTTGCGTTTGCCGCCGGTGACGTGGATGCCCTTGATGCTGTCGACGAACTTGTAGAACTGCGAATATCCCGTGTCCTTGACGTTGAACTGCGGGAACGTGTCATGCACCTTCGAGGCAAGTGACGTGATGCTCATCGACTTGTTCTTGTGGCGGCCGATTTCGAGAACCATGAACTGCTCGACCTGCTTGATGTCATCGCGTGTGTCCGCGATGCGCACGTCGTAGCCCACGTTGGTCTTCACGAGCTCGAAGCGATCGAAGTCCTCGATGAGCTTGGAGAGCTGGCTATAGCCGAAATTGCGCACGTCGAAGTCGGGGAACTTGTTGTTGAGGGCGGCACCCACCTCCGCGAGCGAGGTCGTCC
>USOR01000235.1 GCA_900556425.1 uncultured Coriobacteriaceae bacterium | reverse complement strand
CCCACCGTCGTCTTCTCTGATGGCGCGGGGCTTGCCGAGACGACGATCGAGCTTGCCGCACCTCTTATCGGGCATATCCTCGCCGAGGGCACGCTTGTGGGCATCGACATCAAGCGCATGCTGCGGGGCGTGTTTGCGCCGGGCCATCCCGCCCGGGAACTCGACACGATATTCTCGGCCAGTCTTTTTGACTGCAGCCTTGCGGCATACCTGCTCGATTCGAACGGAAGCTACCTGACGAGCGAGCTTGCCGAGAAATACTTGGATCTGGTCAAGCCAACGGGCCAAAACGCTCCGAGCGACGGCCAGTTTGAGGCTGCCGTTGCCGAGAGCCTGGTGGATGTGCTCACCGCCAAGCTCAAAGAAGACGATTCCTGGAATCTGTACTGCGATATCGAGCTCAAGCTCATGCCCGTGCTGCTATCGATGGAACGCTTCGGTACGGGTCTCGACACGAACGTGCTCAAGGATATCTCCTCGGAGATTTCCGGACACATCGAAGAGCTGCGCGCTGAAATCATCGAACTGGCCGGGGAGGATTTCAACATCGACTCGCCCAAGCAGCTCGGGCATATCCTGTTCGAGGTGCTCGGGCTCGATACGAAGAAGTCAAAGAAGAATCGTACGGGTTGGTCAACGAACGCCACCGTGCTCGAAAAGCTGCGTGATGACCACCCGCTGCCCGATAAGGTCGTTGAGTATCGCGAGCTTACCAAGTTGCGTTCGACGTATCTGGATACACTGCCGACGCTCGTCGATCGTGCCGACGGACGCATCCACACGAGCTTCAATCAGACGGTCACGACGACGGGCAGGCTCTCCTCGTCCGATCCCAACCTGCAGAACATTCCCGTGCGCACGGAGCTCGGTCGCCGCATCCGCGAGGCCTTCGTCGCGCCTCCTGACGGTGTGTTCCTGTCGGCCGATTACTCGCAGATTGAGCTGAGGCTGCTCGCGCATCTTTCGGGTGATGAGGGGCTCATCGACGCATTCTTGAGTGGCGAGGACTTCCATGCCCATACGGCTTCCGATGTCTTTGGCGTGTCGGTTGACGAGGTAACGCCCGATATGCGCTCGCGACGTCCGAGCTGCGCCGCCGGGCCAAGGCGGTCAACTTCGGCATCGTCTATGGGCAGCAGGCGTTTGGTCTCGGCCAGACGCTGCACATTCCCATGACCGAAGCACAGGAGATGATAGACCGCTATTACGATGCGTATCCCAAGGTCCGTGCCTATCTCGACGATGTTGTCGCTCAGGCGCATAAGGACGGGTACGCAACGACCATGTTTGGCCGCAAGCGTCACATCCCCGAGCTTCGCAGCACGAATGTGAACCTGCGCCATTTCGGCGAGCGCACGGCAATGAACCATCCCATGCAGGGCACGGCAGCAGACATCATCAAGCTTGCGATGATTCAGGTGAACAAGCGTCGTCGCGAGGAAGGTCTGCATGCGCGTATGGTGCTCCAGGTGCACGACGAACTCGATTTCGAGTGCCCGAACGAAGAGGCAGATACGATGGCTGCGCTCGTCGCCGAAGTCATGAATAACGTGGTCGAGCTCAAGGTTCCGCTTATTGCCGATGTGCAGATGGGCCCCAACTGGGCGATTGCGCATTAGTACGCACACGCTTATTTGAAGCGGAGGATGGAGCGCGACCGGAGCGACTGGGTTTCGGAGCTCCGGCGTGCATCATCCTCCGCTTCGCGTACAGGTTACCTCATACGCAGGTGCAGCCACTGGGAGGCACCCGGTGTCTGTTCGGCAAGTGCAAGCAGGTTATGTGCAGTGATGTAGCCTGCGCTATCGGCGGGAAGCTGGCCGCGCCAGCCCGTATTGTGGTACCAGCTGCGTGCGTTGAAGTACGCCTGCAGGTTGGGGTTCCTGAAGCTGTAACCCTGACGCGCGTACGGCTCGTTGCGCGCGATGCAGAGCTCGGCATCGTTGAGGCCGAGTGCACGAAGCTCGTCGATGCTGTAGGCCTTCTCGCTCGAGTTGGGAATGACGTAACCATCATGCAGGTTTACCGTGCCCGTGAGCGTGCGGCCGTTGGAGGCGACCATGGCGATGTTGACGGCACCATTGCTCACGCCGGGGCCGTTCAGATTATCGCCGCCGGTGTTGCCACCACTCGGGGCACTGCCACCCGAGGTGCTGCCGCTCGAGCCACCGGTGCTGCCTCCGGTGCTGCCGCCCGAGCTAGCGCCGCTCGAGCCGCCTGAAATGGCAGCGCCGGAGCTGCTTCCCGAACTACCGGAATTGCCTCCCGTTGATGTCGAGCCGGTCGAACCCGAGCTGGAGCCCGTCGAGTTACCGGTCGTGGCACCGGATGTGGTGGTGTCGGAGCCAGGCGTTGTTGTGCCCGGCGTAGTCGTTGAGATAGAGCCCGGAAGTGCGCTGGAGCTGCTCTCTTGCTTCCACTTGGCATAAAGCGTCATATCTTGCGTGACGTCGATCGGGAAGCTTGCTTCCTCATTGTAGTTGGCATCGAGGTACCAGCCATCAAAGGTATAACCGGGGCGCGTGGGATTAGCCGGACGCTCGAGCTTGCCGTTTTCGAGGATGTATTGGTTGCCAATAACGGTGCCGCCGTCGGTATCGAAGCTCACCG
>USOR01000234.1 GCA_900556425.1 uncultured Coriobacteriaceae bacterium | reverse complement strand
CGAAGACCCCGACCGTCGCGATGAGATCAGGGAACTCGTAAGCGACCGTCTCGAGTTCGTCGGGTATGCGCCCGTCATCTCCATCTCGGCCAAGACCGGTCGCTCCGTGCATCGCATCTGGGATGCCATCAACACCGTCTACGAAAACTACTCGTGCCACATTCCGACCAATCAACTCAACGCGTTGCTCACCCAGCTGCGTGACTTCGGTCATACCATCGTGAAGGGTAGCAAGCGCCTGCGCCTCAATTACGTGACGCAGGCCGCGACCCAGCCGCCCGTGTTCACGTTCTTCGCGAACTTTCCGGAGATCGTCGATGACACGTACCGTCGCTATCTCGAGAACCGCCTGCGCGAGAACTTCGACCTTGTCGGCACGCCCGTTCGCATCAAGTTCAAGAGGAAGAACTGACCATGTCCCCTATCATTCTGCTTGATTTCGCCCTCGTTGCCGCCGTGTCCTTTCTGATAGGCAGCGTTCCCTTTGGCGTGCTCATCGCCAAGGCACTCTACCATTCCGACCCGCGTTCGGGTGGATCAAGGTCCATCGGAGCGACGAACATGAGTCGACTCTACGGCTGGAAGGCCTTCGTCATCACCTTTTTGGCCGATGCGAGCAAGGGAGCGCTCGCCGTCGTGTTCGCGCGCATAGTCACGGGCTTCATGCCCTTTGATGCGATGTGGCAGTTCGACTTGCTCATCGTGCTCGCCGTTCTCTTCTCCATCGTTGGCCATGTCTTCTGTCCGTGGCTTGGCTTCAAGGGTGGCAAGGGCATTTCCACGGGTTTTGGCTCGATACTCGTGGCCTATCCCTTCGTCGCGCTGTGTTTGCTCGCGACTTTCCTCGTCATTGCGGGAATCAGCAAACGGATTTCGGCGGGCTCCATCTGTGCGGCCATCAGCCTTCCCATTTGGTCATTCGTTTTCTATGGGAGTAACGTCCCGTTGCTGGTTGTCAGTGTCATCATTGCCATCGCCGTCGTCTTCGCGCACCGCAGCAATATTCAACGCATGATAAACGGCGAGGAGCCCAAGTTCTCCTTCAAATCCACCGGCGAGAAGACCGTCGTGGACGAAGGCGAGCTGGAAAACGAGCTCGAGGAAGAACTGTGATGAGGACCGTTGCGGTCATCGGTTCGGGCACGTGGGGAACGGCCATCGCACACCTCATTGCCGGCAAGGACATCGCGGTGAGGATGTGGACGCGTAGCGTCGACGTTGCCGATGTCATCAACGCGACCCATCGCAATCCGCGCCATCTTCCTGATGTCGAGCTTACCGGCGTGACGGCGAGTGCATCGTTCGAGGACTCGCTTCGCGGCGCTGATGCCGCCATCTTCGTGTGCCCTTCGTCGTACTTGCGTTCCATCGCCATGTCGTGTGCTCCCTTCATAGCCTCCGACCTGCCCGTCATCGTCTTGACGAAGGGCATCGAGGCGCAAACGGGTTTCACGATGGTCGAGCTTCTCGAAGACGTGCTCTGCAATCCATCGCGCATCGCCTGCCTTTCCGGCCCCAATCATGCCGAGGAAGTCTCGCGCGGCCTGCCGGCTGCCACCGTCGTCGCCTCATCTGATAAGGCGTGTTCCCTCTACTTCCAGGACCTTTTCAATACCTCGACATTCCGCGTATACACCACCTCCGATGTGACGGGCGTGGAGCTTTGCGCCGCTTCGAAGAACGTCATCGCCATCGCCAACGGCATGAGCGTTGCCATGCATCTGGGCGATAACGCGTCGGCGTCTCTCATGACGCGTGGCCTTGCCGAGGTGACGCGTCTCGTTGTCGCGCTCGGCGGCGATGCGCGTACCTGTTTGGGCTTGGCAGGTGTGGGAGACCTTATCGCGACCTGCTCTTCGGAGCATTCCCGCAATCGCGCGCTCGGCACCTTTCTCGTCGAGGGAGGTACGCTCGCGGCTTTCGAGGAGAAGATGCAGATGGTGGCCGAGGGCGCCGTCGCCTGCAAGACCGTGACCGAGCTTGCGCGCCAGCATGATGTCGAGATGCCCATTGCCGAGGCTGTGCGCCAGGTGCTCTGGGAAGGACGCGACCCGCATGAGATAATCGAGACGCTTTTCGAACGCCCCGTGAAGGCCGAACAGGAATGAAGGGATAGGCACCTATGTTCACGGACATCCAAATTGCCCCGTCCATACTGAGCGCCGATTTCGCTAATCTCGAACGCGACGTGCGCATGATTTCCGAGGCAGGTGCCGATTGGATACACGTTGACGTGATGGATGGCCACTTCGTTCCCAATCTCACCATTGGTCCCGCACATGTCAAGATGCTCAAGCGCGTGACTGACGTGCCGCTTGACGTGCATCTGATGATCGATAATCCCGAGGTTCAGGTGCCCTGGTACATCGATGCAGGCGCCGATTCCATAACCGTCCATGTCGAGGTTTGCGACGATACCGCATCCATGCTTCGCACCATTGGGGATGCCGGTGTGAAGGCGGGCATCTCGCTCAACCCCGAAACGGACGTATCCGCGCTCGAGGGCTTGCTCGGGCTCGTCGACATGGTGCTCGTGATGAGCGTGCACCCCGGTTTTGGCGGCCAGTCCTTCATCGAGAGCTCACCTGCCAAGATCGCGGCAATTGTCGAGATGTGC
>USOR01000233.1 GCA_900556425.1 uncultured Coriobacteriaceae bacterium | reverse complement strand
CCCGTCAAGTATCCATACCCACCGAATCGGGAACCTCGAACATCTTGTGACGACTCGTCTCGCCGCGCACGCAGATGACGGAACTCTTGGGAACATCAAAGAAGGAGGCGATGAGTGCCACCGCCTCCTTCGTAGCCTTGCCTTTTTCCGGGGCCGCCTTGACCTTTACCTCGAGCTCGCGCTGGCCGTCCGCCCCCTCACGCCATCCGATGACCTCCGCACGCCCGGACTTGGGCGTGACATGCACGGGCAGGCGCATGAAGCACGTCCCTACTTGTCACCGTCGGGCATGATGGAGGGAATGTTGATCTGCGGAATCTGCTGGGTCGTGAGACGCGGCAGCTCATCCTCGTCGATGGTGGGCACACCATCCGTGCGGTCATGCGCACCGCGCGTCTTGAGCTTGGGAAGCTCTGCCTCGACCTGAGCCTCGGTCACGCCCTGCGTGGTGAGGTTGTTGAATTCCTCCTTGGCATGGGCGGCGAAACGCTCGAGCATGTCGAGGTACTGCTCGCGGAACTTCTGCGCGTAATCGTCGAGCGCCTTGATCTCGTTGTCGATGGCGGCCTTCTTGGCCAGGGATTCACGAATGAACTCGCGAGCCTTCGCCTCGGACTCATGGTAGATGCGGTCGCCCTCGATGCGCGCGTCCTCCTTGATTTGAGCGGCGCTGCGCTGGGCGGATATGAACGCCTCGGCGATGGCATTGTCGAGTTTGTTCTTCTCGCCGAGCTGCTCCTGCATGGGCTCGAGCTTGGCCTCGGCCTCCTCGGCACGGACGGTCATGGCAGCGAGGCGGCCCTGGGCGATCTCGAGCTCGCTACGCAGCTCGCGCTCGACAAGACCAGCCTGCTCGAGCTCGGCGGGCGACGTGAGCGACGCGGCGCTTGCCTCGGCAAGCTCCTCGCGCGTCTTGGAGAGCTCGTCCTTTGCCTCCTTGAGCTCGGACTCGAGCTCCTCGATCCGCTTGTTCATCGCATCGACCTCGTTGGCGACGCGCTCGAGGAAGACGTCGACCTGTCCAACGTCATAGCCGCGCAGTGCGTGCACGAATCCCTCGTCCTGGATATCCTGCATCGTGATGGCCATGTTTGATCTTCCTTTCCTACAGGAGCGCGGCGATGAGCCGGCCCACCAGCTGCACGACGATAATCGCGAAAATCGGGCTTATGTCAAGCATACCGCCAATAGGCGGAATTATACGCCTAAAGATATTGAGAAAGGGGTCGCAAATGCGACCAAGCGCTCGATAGATGTCGCCAATCCATCCGGATTGGTGATTGGGAAGCCAGCTCATGAGGATGTAGATGAGGATGACCGCAACGTATAGGTCGCAAATGCCCAGCAGAAGCGAGCGTAGGAAGATAAGCGTCGAGGAAATCATGCGCCAAGCTCCTTCGATCGGCGCGCCGCGGCGGCGACGCCATCCCTCAAGGCTTCCTCGACACCTGCCGTGCGCATGGCGTCAAGTGCGGCGACTGTCGTGCCACCAGGACTGCTGACGGCATCGATGGCATCGGGCAGGCTCTGCCCCGTCTCGATGACCAGACGCGCGGTACCGAGCATGGTCTGCAAGACGAGTTCTCGTGCATCCTCGTAGCGCATCCCCAGGCTGGCCGCGGCCTGTGCGATGACCTCCGCGAAGAGCTCAAAGTAGGCAGGACCCGAACCGCTCACGGCGCAGACGATGTCCTGCTCGGACTCGTCCACGATGATGGCCTGGCCCATGCTGGCAAAGAGCGCGCGCACAAGCTCGCAATCCCGATCGCTTGCGGCACTGCCGGCACTCACCGCAGACATGCCGCAGCCGCACAGAAGCGGCGTATTGGGCATGACGCGCACGACGGGGACATCGGCGCCGAGCACGTTCGCGATTTTATCCGTGGAGACACCCGCGGCGATGGATATGACGAGGGTCGTGGCATCGATGCCCGCATCGACGAGCTCTGCGCAAACCTCGGGAACCTTGGCGGGCTTGACGGCAAGAACGACGCAGCTGGCAGGCATACCGGCTGCCACCGACGATGAGTACATTTTGGAGTTCGTTTGCTATGGTGTTTTTCATCTTGCCCTATCGTGCGTTATCGTCTTCTATCTTGAGAACATCCTGCGAAACGAGATATTCGCGATCCTCCTCGCTTAGAGGCTCGGAGCTCTTCGAAATCACAAAGACGCGCTCGGCCGCCTTGCCGACGTTGAGGTTGAGAGCACTTGCGACACCGAAGGAGAAGTCGAGGATGCGCTTGGCAAGTGAGGCCTTGGTGTCGACGACATTGAGGATGACCGTCTTGCCGGCCTTTGCGGCATTGGCGACCTTCTCGATGTCGGCATAGGCCTTGGGGCAGACGATCTCGAGCCTGCCAGCAGGATTGCCCTTGATCTTGAGGAAGTCGGAGCCGAGCGACGCATATGGGTCGCGGCTCGTGTGCGTGGGTGCCGGCGAGTCCAGGAAGGACGGGTCCTGAGGAGCCGACCAGGTGGGCTCCCCCACCGAACGCGATGTATCGCGACGCGAAGAGGATGTGCCAACACCCCTGCCATACGAGCTCGACGATGAACGCGAGGAGTACCCACGCGAAGAGCGCGTCGACGAATCGAGACTATCGTAGGAGGCGACACGTGGCTTGCGATCAGACGACAGGGTCACGTGC
>USOR01000232.1 GCA_900556425.1 uncultured Coriobacteriaceae bacterium | reverse complement strand
TCAGGGACGTTGTCTCATTCGTCAGAAAATGAGACAACGTCCCTGAGCAACTGTCTCATCCCGTCCCCCGTGCCCTCATGTACACTGGACCCATGGAATACACGCGACATATCCACGAGATCGAGCCGGTATTCGATGGGCGCTCACGTGTCTTGCTGCTTGGCAGCTTTCCCTCGCCCAAGTCGCGGGAGCTTGGCTTCTTCTATGGTCATCCGCAAAACCGCATGTGGAAGGTGCTTGCTGCGGTGACGGGCGAAGACGTGCCACAGACTGTTGCCGAGCGCCGCGCTTTTCTGCTGCGCAACGGTATCGCGATGTGGGATGTGCTCGCCAGCTGTGCCATCAAGGGCGCATCGGATGCGAGCATCCAGGATGCCGTTCCCAACGATTTGTCGCGCGTCCTCGACACGGCGCCCATCGAGCGCGTCTACGCGACGGGCGCAAAGGCGCATGAACTCTATCGGCGCTACTTGGAGCCCGTATATGGGCGAGAGTGCACGCGCCTGCCTTCGACGAGTCCGGCGAACGCGGCAATGGGACTCGACGAGCTTATCGAGGCGGGTGATTTGCGAAGTGAGAACGCCGCGGCTGCGACGCGCAAAAATGGCCAATGTCTAGGGTCAGGGGCATGCAAACGCACAAAAATAGCCGATGTCTAGGGCTGCTTGAGAGCAAAGGCTAGACATTCGAGATTATTGCGTATCAGAAGTGTTGAGACGCTAGACATTTGCCGTTTTTGCGCGGGAAGCGCCGAAAAAGCTTTGGCCAGGCCGCGCAAATCCTAGACACCTGCGGTTTCCGTGCACGTATGGTGTCGCTGGCCTATGCAGAGAGCATGTCGAGGGCCCATTGGGCGGCAATGGTCGCGCCAGGAGCCAGGACGCTCTCATCGATACGATACAGGCAGCTGTGCTGTGGATGGGTGGCGCCGATATCGGGATTGTTGATGCCGGTGAAGACGAAGACACCGGGTACGTATTGCAGATACTCGGCAAAATCCTCGCCTGACAGCGTGCCGTGATACGTCCCGACGGCTTCCTCGCCGAGCGTCTTCTCGATGGCCTGCGCCGCGACGCGGGTCACGGCCTCGTCGTTTACCACGGCAGGGTTGCCGGGCGTGTACTCGATGTTGATACTCGCACCGTATGCGCTGCCAATGCGACCGCCCATCTGCGAGAGCCTCTCCGCGATGAAGTCACGCGTCTTCTTGTTCCACGTACGCACGGTGCCGGTAATGTAGGCGCTCCCGGCCATGATGTTGCGGGCCGTACCGCCGTGAATTTCGCCAACGGTGACGACGACGGGCTCGAAGGGCGACGATCGACGGCTCACGAGCAATTGCAGCGCGTCGACGATCTCGCAGGCGACGACGATGGCGTCCAGGCCCTTGTGGGGCATCGAGCCATGGGCGCTTACGCCTTCGATGTCGATGCGGAACCAGTCGGTGTTACCCATGCGGCTGCCCGGCTCGGCGGAAAACGTCCCCGCATCGACCTCGCTCCACACGTGCTGGCCAAAGATGGCGTCCACGCCGTCGAGCGCACCGGCAGCGATCATATCGCGTGCGCCGATGGAGATTTCCTCGGCAGGCTGGAAGATGAGGCGGACCTCGCCATGCAGCTGGTCGCGCATGTCCATGAGGATTCGCGCGGCACCGAGTTGCATGGCCATGTGGCAATCATGGCCGCAGGCATGCATGACCCCGTCGTTCTGTGACGCGAAGGGCAGGTCGGTCTTCTCGGTGACAGGCAGCGCATCCATGTCGCAGCGCAGGGCGACGCGCTTGGCGGGATTGCCCTGGCTATCGTAGGCGTCCGGTGCCTCGCCGCGTATGGTCGCGATGATGCCGGTGCCGATAAACTCGTCACGCTCCTCGCGCTTGTCTTCGGGGTGTGGCCCGGTAATGCGCTCGTAGGGGATGCCGAGCTCGTCGAGATACGCGCATATGTAGTCGCTCGTGGCATGCTCCTGGGCGGAGAGCTCGGGATGCTGGTGGAAGTGGCGCCGCAGGGCGATGATGTCATCGGCGTAGCGCTCGCCTAGCTTGCGGGTAACTTGTGCTGTATCGGCTGTGTCGGACATGCTCGGCTCCTTCATCGGAAATCGCAGCCCTATGATACAGCGATTGCGGGATACGGATGAATGAGACAAGTGACGCCCATTGTCATTTCGAGCGAAGCGAACGAAGTGAGCGGAGTCGAGAAATCCCGATCTTTGGCAGCGACGGGTGAGATTTCTCCACTCCGGCGCTTGCGCGCCTCCGGTCGAAATGACAGGGGGCGGCCTACCTCAGCAGCTTGGTGAGCTTTCCGTTGGCGACGAGCGTGACCTTCTTGGTTGCGCGTGATATCGCGGTGTAGAGGCGGTGACGCGCGAGTGTCTCGTCGGGGTAGGAGCGATTGCCCGCATCAGGCACAATGACCTGGTCGAACTCGAGGCCCTTGGCCAGGCGCACGGAGCTGACGACAATGCCGCCCGGATAGGCGTCCGTCTCGTCGGTGAGCAGCACAAGCTCGTGATCGCGCGCGATGAGCTCGGCGTAACGGGCGGCGAGGAAGTCCGATTTCGCAATGATCCCCAAGGTGCGCCGCCCCGAGGCACACCACCGCTCGATGGCCTCGTCAACCGCCGCGAGCACCCCCACGGTGTCG
>USOR01000231.1 GCA_900556425.1 uncultured Coriobacteriaceae bacterium | reverse complement strand
TTCACCGTGACTTCCACGTTCTCCGGCTCGCCAGCGATGCCGGAGAGCTTGCCGAGCCATTTGGCCCAGAACATGAACGTGGCGGCGCTGCCGAAGGCCAAGATGATGATGAGGGCGACCTGGCGGGTGTCCACGAAGGACACGAGCGTGGCCCACTTGGCGAGCAGCATGCCGAAGGGCGCGATGAACATGCCCATGATGCCGATGGCCATGAGACGGGCAAGACGCGGCATGCGCTCGAAGAGGTCGTCCATGTCCTCGATGTTGCGGCTGCCGATGTGATGCTCGGCGGTACCCACGCATAGGAAGAGCAGCGACTTGGCGACCGCGTGGAAGATGAGCAGGAAGATGGCGGCCCAGATCGCGCCGTCAGTGCCGACGCCGGCACAGGCAACGATAAGGCCGAGGTTCGAAATCGTCGAGTATGCGAGCACGCGCTTCGCGTTGGATTGGCTGATAGCCGCAAGCGCGCAGAACAGGAAGGTCGCGATACCGACGGTCATGACGAGGAATCCGGGGATGGTGAAGCCGAGGCAGGGAGAGATCTTGATGAGGAGGAAGACGCCAGCCTTGACCATGGTCGATGAGTGCAGCAACGCCGACGTGGGCGTGGGCGCGACCATGGCACCGAGCAGCCAGCTCTGGAAGGGCATCTGGGCTGCCTTGGTAAATGCCGCGAGAGAGAACAGCAGCAGAGGCGCGTAGGTGACGAATGCCATGCCGCTTGACGCCATGGAGAGCGTCGTGGAAATGAACACGTCGAGCTCCATCGTGCCGTAGAAGCTACCGACCCAGACCAGCGCAATGGAGAACGCGATGCCGCCAATCAGGTTGAGCGTGATCTGCAAAAAGGAGTTGTCGATGGCCTCCTTGGTGCGCGTGTATCCGATGAGGGCAAACGAGCAAACCGTGGTGATCTCCCAAGCGCAGAGCATCCAGGTGAGCGCGTTGGAGAAGACGATCGCGAACATGGCGCCGAGGAAGGCGAACATGACCGAGAAGAAGATGTTGCGACGATCGGAACCATCGTTATGAGCCTCATGCACGCGCATGTAGCCCAAACCGTAGACGATGATACCCGAGCCGACGATACCGATGATGAGCGCCATGATGATCGAGAAGTTGTCGATGTAGAGCTCGTTGGCAACGGTGATGTCATGCGCTACCGCGAGATCGAGATAGGTCGCCAGACCAAGCTGGATAACGGCGAGCACGACGGCAAGCGGCTTCCTGTAGTAGACGCCCTTGACGAAGATGTAGAGGCACAAGATGACCTCGATTGCGAGCGCAACATAATCGATGACCATCGCGGCAGTATCGCTGACGGGAAACACGTGAGTTTCCGGTGACAGGAACTGCACCGCACAGAAGATGCTACCGCAACCGATGACGAGCGCGCCTATAACGGTGATATAGCTACGCGCACGGTCGTTGCGCACGAACATCAAGACGAGAGCGACGAGCACGGGAAACAGGATAAGAAACGCCGTCGTCGCTATTCCGATATTCATCAAGACACCCCTCCTCCGGATGTTGACGGCCGAGCCGAAAGTGACAGAGCCAATTTGATTACTTTAGTTCAGTGGAGAGTCTTTTGGTTAAGAAAAACGGTGAGCGCGTCCAATGCTCTCCCCTAGCGTATGCAGCTTCTAGATAACACCAGGAAAGCCGAGCTGGCGCAGCGCCTCGAAAAGGACGATGTTTGCCGCGTTTGAGAGGTTGAGGGAAACGGCGTCGGGATCGGCCGGGTCGCTGAGCGGACCCGGCGTCGTGACGGGTGAGAGCCCCTCGCGCTCGATCATGGGAATGCGCAGGCAGCGTTCGGGGTGCGCCGCAAGCACCTCGGCATCGATGCCAACGGATTCACGGCCAAACATGAGATAGTCGCCATCCGCATAGGAAACCTCGTGATAGTACGCATCCGCACGCTTCGTGAACATCCAGGGACGCGCATCGGGGTTTTGGGCGAGGAATTCGTCGTAGCTATCGTAAATGATTAAGTCGATGTCATGCCAGTATCCCATGCCGCTGCGACGCACCATGCGGTCGTCGAGCGAGAAACCGAGCGGACCTATGAGATGCAGGCGCGTGTTGGTGAGAACGCAGGAGCGGCCGATGGTTCCCGTATTGGCGGGTATCTCGGGCTGAAACAAGACGACGTTGAGCATGCTGTGTATCTCCCCTAGAGCACGAGCTCGAGCGTGGAGCCCGAGCGTGTCTTCGTGACCTGTATCTGACGGGCGATGCGCTCCTTGAGATCGGGAACGTGGCTGATGATTCCGATCATGCGATCATCGGAGCTGAGCTTGTCGAGCACCTCGATGGCAAGCTGGCAGGTCTCCTCGTCAAGTGTACCAAAGCCCTCATCCACGAACATCGCGTCGATGTACATGCCGCCAGCCTGCGCCATGATGACGTCCGAAAGGCCGAGCGCGAGCGCAAGCGAGGCAAGGAAGGTCTCACCGCCGGAAAGCGTCTCGGAAGGGCGCATCGAACCGGTGTAGCGATCGAGGACGTCGATTTCGAGACCCGCGATCGAGCGCCTGTTGCGTCCGACATCACGGTGTGCAAGGCTATAGCGGCTTGCCGACATGACATGCAAGCGCTCGTTTGCCGCATTCAGCACTTGGTCGAAGTAAGCGCCCTGCACGAAGGTCTCGAAGGCA
>USOR01000230.1 GCA_900556425.1 uncultured Coriobacteriaceae bacterium | reverse complement strand
CTTCCCGACAGCCCGCTTCGCGGTCTTTACGGCGCGCTCCCTTGGACCTCCGCTTCACAGCTTGTCTGCGCACAAATGGATGTTCTTAACCCTCGAAGGGGAAGCGATAGTCCAGCCCGAGTTCGTCGCGAATCTGCGTCATCTCCTGCTTGACGGCGGCGTTGACCGGAATGCCCTTGTCCTTGCGGTCGAGCCACGCCAGGTGCTCCTTCTCCCCTGCCGTGTAGATGCGCTCCTCGCCGGGAGCTTTCTCGGACGCGCGCAGCTCGCGCGAGATATCGCCCGCAATCTTCCTGAAGGTATCCTGCCCCATGAACGCATCGGGATCGACCACGAAGAAGAAGTGACCAAGACCGTACATCTGCGGATCACCATCAGGAGAGACGCCCGTGAGTGCCTTCATGAACTCGCCGCCGGCAAGGGCTGCCGAGAGGATTTCGACCACGGTGGCATAGCCATAACCCTTGTAGCCGCCGAGGTCCTCGCCAATGCCGCCAAGCGGAGCGAGCGCCGCCGTGCCGTCGACGAGCGCCTTGAGGATCTCGTCGCTATCCGTCATGGCGCTGCCATCGCGACCGATAACCATACCAGCCGGCGTGGGGCTACCTTCGCGCGCATAACGCTCGATCTTGCCGCGCTGCGAAATAGAGGTCGCGCAGTCGAGGCAGAAGGGAAAGTCCTCGTCAGTGGGCAGCGCGAAAGTGAGCGGATTGGTGCCGAGCATGTTCTCGACGCCAAAGGTCGGGGCGATGGACGGCCGGGCGTTTGTGCCGGTGATGCCGATGAGACCCTCGTCACTTGCCATCGTCGCCCAATAGCCGGCAATACCATAATGCGTGGAGTTGCGGATCGCACCGCCGGCCATGCCGAGTGTCTTGGCCTTCTCGATCAGGCGCTTCATCATCTCGTAGCTCGCCACCATGCCCATGCCGTCATGGGCGTCCATGACCAACGTGGTGGGCGTCTCCTTCAGGATCTCGATGTCGGTCTTGGGCAGCAGCGTGCCGTTCTTGATGCGATCGAGGTATATGGGCTTGAAGCGATTGATGCCATGGCTTGCGATACCACGACGGTCGGATTCGATGAGAACGTCGGTGCAGATTTCGGCATCCTCGCGGGGAACGCCGTATGCCTCGAAGACATCGACCATGAAATCGTGCATGAGGTCGAAAGGAACATAGGTTTGCGCGGTTTCTTCAGTGCTCATGGCTTACTCCTCACTGTCGTGAGTTGTCATTGTTCTTGGCAACGTATTATCGCATGGAGATGTGAAGAGCACGTGAGAGCGTGCACGCCCCCTGTCGTCATTTCGACTGAAGCCGCCGCTAGGCGGCGTAATGGAGAAATCTCAACTGTGTGAGATTTCTCGACTCCGGCGCTACGCGCCTGCGCTCGAAATGACAGAGGGGCAGCCACTGCGCTCGAAATGGCTAGCAGATGCGGGGGAGCTGCTCGCCAACGAGCATGTCGAGAATGCGCTCGCTACCAAAGGATGTGCGCAGATACACGCGCCCCTCACCTTCGAGCACCTCGCCGATAATCGCGGCCTCGGCACCATACTTGTCCGCACGCATGGCCGCAAGCGCGGCGTCGGCCGCCTCGGGTGCGCACACGCAGACCATCTTGCCCTCGTTGGCAACCTGAAAGACATCGTAACCAAGCATCTCGCAGGCGCCACGCACCTGGTCATGCACGGGTACCTCATCCTCGTCGACGCGAATGTCGACATGCGCCGTGCTCGCAAACTCGTTGAGCGTCGAGGCGAGCCCGCCACGCGTCGGGTCGCGAAACGCGCGAACGCTCCCTGCCGGACAAGCGTCGAGCACCGCCGCAATTAGATGGTTGAGCGGGGCGGCGTCCGACTCGATTTGCGTCGAGAAGCTCAGCTCCTCGCGCGTCGAGATGATCGCGATGCCGTGGTCGCCAATGCTGCCGCTGATGAGAATCTTATCGCCCGGCCTAATGTGCGACGCGGAGAGATCGACACCGTCGCGCAGCTCGCCGATGCCAGCCGTGTTGATGTAGATGCCATCACCATGCCCGCGGTTGACGACCTTGGTGTCACCCGTCACGATCTCGACGCCAGCTTCCTTGGCCGTCGCCGCCATCGACGCGCACACACGTCGCAAGTCGTCGAGCGGATAGCCCTCCTCGAGCACGAAGCCGCAGGAAAGGTAGCGCGGCGTGGCTCCGCTTGTCGCGACATCATTGACCGTACCGCACACGGCCAAATGCCCGATGTCTCCACCGGGAAAGAAATGCGGCGTCACCACGAAGGTGTCCGTCGAGAACGCAACGCGCCCACCCGCGATATCGAGCGTCGCCGCATCATCGCCGCGCCGCAGCGTGTCGCCTGCGTATGCCTCGAAGAACAGCTGCTCGATGATGTCGCGCATCATCGTTCCGCCACTGCCATGTGCCATTAAGACCGTATCGGTTTTCTGCATGATGTAATCGTCCTATTCGAAAATGGAGCTAACGCTGCTGTAATGGAGAAAAATGCCGTCGTCTGCCAAGGTCTTGATTTTGTTCACATCGGCAAACGCGAAATCCTCGACTTCCTCTTCCTGGACCGCAACCATGGACTCGTCGGCATCAAGTTCGAACTTGTAGACGACCATGAAGTAATTGTTATCGTCGTTCGGATCCTCGCGCTTGTAGGTGAGCACCTTCTCTGCCGCAACGTCAGAGACG
>USOR01000229.1 GCA_900556425.1 uncultured Coriobacteriaceae bacterium | reverse complement strand
CCGTCACGAGGAGATGGTGCGCTACGGCATCGAGCCGGATTACGACAACCTCGATAACTTCGATTTCGATCGTTCCCATTCGCATTCGAGGAACCAGCAGCCGCAGGGGGCTGATTTCCAGGCTGACGACGGTTTCGCAGGGGAGCCCTTTGCGAGCGACTTTGACGAGCCGCTTTTCGACGCGCCCGCGCCCATGCCTTCGGGTACCTCGATCCCTGGTCCTGACGCGTTCACGAACGATGTCGTCGACAATGTGGCGGATGATGCCGTCAGCGACGCTGCGCCTGCCGACCAACGCACCGTCATCCTCAACGAGCCCATGCCGCAACAGCCCCAGGCCGTTCTCTACAACCTCAAGACGCAGCGCGTGTACCAGCTGCGTGATGATCGCACCGTCGTCGGTCGCGATACCAACTGCGACGTCATCATCGGCGACCCGAGCGTTTCGCGTCATCATGCCGAGGTCCTGCATAACGATTCCGGCTGGCTCATCCGTGACACCGGTTCAACCAACGGCATGATCGTCAATGGCCACGACGCAGTCGCGCATTTACGACGGCGACATCATCGACCTCGGTACCACCCAACTCGAGTTCCAGGAAGGCTAAGCACAGCATGGTCGATCTCCTTCTTCTGGCTGGCCGCCTGCTGCTCGTCGCCCTGCTCTACCTCTTCCTGTTCTTCGTCGTGAAGACGGGCGTCGGCCTCGTGCGCGGTCAGAACAAGAAGGAAAAGTCCTGGACGCTCAACGTCGAGAAAGGTCCGCGCACGCTCAAGGGCGTTCGCTTGACCATCGCCGGTCCCATCGTCATCGGCCGCGCTCCGGGCGCCGATATCGTCATCCCCACCGATTACGTCTCGGCACGCCATGCGCGCTTCTCGCTTTCGGGCAAGAGCCTTTCGGTCGAGGACCTCAACTCCACCAACGGCACCCTGCTCAACGGGCATCCCGTCACCAAGCCTGTCGCCTGCTCTGAGGGCGATATCGTTACCATCGGAAACGTCGATATAAAGATTGGCCGTCAATGAGTTTCAACTTCACCAAGCCCACCATGCCGCGTTCGTATGCTGCTCGCTCGGATGTCGGCAGCGTGCGCGAACACAACGAGGACAGCTACCTGGTTAAGACCCCGCTCTTCGTCGTCGCTGACGGCATGGGCGG
Source organism: uncultured Coriobacteriaceae bacterium (assembly GCA_900556425.1). Classification (GTDB taxonomy): domain Bacteria; phylum Actinomycetota; class Coriobacteriia; order Coriobacteriales; family QAMH01; genus QAMH01. The sequence continues at coordinate 1,559 of USOR01000229.1, read as the reverse complement.
CCATGAGGCCGGCGAGGTCGCGAGCAACATTGCCGTCACCACCATGGAGGCCCATGCGCCCAAGAGCACGAGCCCCGAAGCGCTTGCCGCAGCCGTCATCAAGGCCAACGAGGCCGTCTTGCGCGGCGCCCAGGACGGCACGGGTAAACCGGGCATGGGCACGACGCTCACCGCCGCCTTCGTCTTCGAGGACGAGGCAACCATCGCGCAGGTGGGCGACTCGCGCGCGTACCTGCTGCATGATGGCCAGCTCCAGCGCATCACGCGCGACCACTCTCTCGTGGCGGACCTCATCGAGCAGGGTCGTCTGACGGAGGCCGAGGCGCGTTTCCACCCGCAGCGCTCGGTCATCACGCGTGCTCTCGGCAGCGATCCGCACATGCAGCCCGACCTCTACACCCTGCACGTCGAGGAGGGCGATCGACTGCTCCTGTGCTCCGATGGCCTATGCTCCATGATCTCCGATGAGGATATCGAGGAAATCCTTCTCGATAATCCCGCTCCCGCCCACGCTTGCGATGCGCTGGTCGAGGAGGCGATTATCGCCGGTGGCCTCGACAACGTCACCGTCATCGTCATCGACCCCCTCGGTGATCCTCCGAGCGAGAAGGACGAGGATGACATCGTCGAGGAGCGCGTCGTTGGCCTTCCCGAAGACGCAAGGGCCGATGAGGAGGAGCCCGCCGCTCCTGCCGTTGCGGCCGCACCCGTTGAAGCTGCGCCCACGCAGGCGGCACACGCATCCAAGAGCAAGCCCAAGAAAAGCGGTAAGGGTGGCAAGCACCATAAACCCAAGCACAGGGGCAGGATGGCACCGTTCATCTGGGCTCTTGCCTTCATCCTCATTCTCGCTGCCGCAGGCTTCGGATTCTACGCCTTCGCGCAGAACTCCTACTTCATCATCGCCGAAAACGGTGTCGTGAACGTCTATCGCGGCCTTCCCGGCGAGTTTGCCGGCATCTCGGTGTCCTGGCTCGAGTCCCAGGCTCCTGATATCGACGTGTCCAAGCTCACGCCCATGGTGCAGAGCAATCTGAAGAACGGCATTTCCGTCAACTCGCTTGACGAGGCAAACGAGAAGATTTCCGAGTTCCGTCTGCAGACCACGAAGGGCTAATCGTGCGTTCACGCCGGACGACAGAGCTATGGCTTCTCATAGCAGCAACACCCGTATTGTTGCTGCTATTCCTCATGTTGCTCGTCAACGCGAACACGCCGTTGACGTTCAACTCCTTTGCCGTGCCCATCGCGCTGGTCGTGAGTTTCTTCGTCGCGCATCTGGCGCTGCGCCGATTTGCGCCCAACGCAGACCCGGCAATCCTGCCCATCGCGTTTTTGCTGTGCGGCATAGGCATATGCTTCGTGCTGCGTCTCGCGCCCGATAGCGCCGGACGTCAAATCATCTGGCTCTTTGCCGGCATCGCGCTCATGGTCGCGACCATCATTCTCGTACCCAGCGTCGAGCGATTGGGGCGCTACAAGTACACCTGCTTGCTCTTCGGCCTCATATTGCTGCTGTTGCCGGTCGTTCCGTTTATCGGAGCGGAATACAACGGCTC
>USOR01000228.1 GCA_900556425.1 uncultured Coriobacteriaceae bacterium | reverse complement strand
GACGGAACGTGCAGCGACTCCACGAACTCCTCGATGAGTCCGTTGACCTCATCGGGAGCGTCGGTGTTGGCGTTGTGCCCGGCACCCGCAATCCACTTGAGCGGCAACCCCGTGCGCTTCGTCCATGCACGGTTATAGCGCATGGCCGAGCCCGCCTTGTCCTTCTCGCCGCATATCAACAGGGCCGGGCAATCGATCGCGTACGGACGACCCGCCTCGATCGCCTCGGCCAGCGCGCGAAAGCCGTGCACCGTCAGATCGACGTATTCTGGCTTCTCGTAATCGTCCATCATCGTGCGCATGAGCTGCATGCCATAACCAGACGTGGCAACCTGCGCGCCAAAGCGCTTGAGCGCATTCCACGGAATGGAGGCATACATCGCGTGCGTGTGCTTGAGCAAGAAGAGCTCGGCGGCCGTGATGTATTCGCGCCGAAGCGGCGCGGAGTCAATGGAGACGAATCCCGCCGCCTTGCCGGGAAACAGATCCATGTACGCTTGCGCGACATAACCGCCAAGCGACTGTCCGATGAGGACAGGGCGCTCGACTCCCTCCTGCTCGAGCAGGCCGTCAAGCATGCGCGCAAGGTCATCGAGGCTCCAGGTAAGCGGAAAGGGTCGCGACAGCCCGTGCGAGGGGCCATCCCAGACAAGACAGCGCATGCCCGGTTTGCCCGCAAAGTACTCCATCTGCCTATCGAACAGGCGATGGTCAGCCGTCAGCCCCGGCAAGAAGACAAGGGTCCGCCCCGTAGGATCAGAGCCCCCGCTCATCCAGTAGTGGATGACGCCGTCTTCGGTCCGGTAAGTCTTATGCTCCGGGACATTGAGCATACCTGTCTCCGTATTCCAACTTGATGGCCTCGTTTTACTCGATCTCACGCCAGCGCTTCAGATGCGGAAGTAACGTGGCCATGAGCGAGACGGCCTCCTCGCGCGAGCAGCCGATCGCCTCGGCCTCCATGTCCGCCGTCGCCTCGATGAACTCGTCCATGGTAACCCCTTTGGCAGTGAAATCGCCGTCGCTGAAGCACCATTTGCAATAGTCCGCGTTCTCGGAACCATCCGCGTTCGTTCCATGCAGCTCCGCATCTGGAATGGGCATGCTGCAGCTCTGACAATAGTAATCCATGGGCATCTCGAAAAAGCGCTCGAGCGGTACGTTGAACGTGGCGCAGATGAGCTTCACCATGTCAATACCCGGCTGCGTCTCACCAGTCTCCCAACGCGAGACCGCCTGCCTCGTTACGTAAAGCTTGCGCGCCATCTCTTCCTGCGTAAGCCCCATCTCTTTGCGGAGCTTCTTGATAGTATCATTCATTGCCATGACATTGCCTCCCGATTGATTCTCGACTTGCCATGATTGTCCGCCACGGCAGCGCGCAGCTCAAGCAACCATCTGTTGCGCTCATGCACAAAGGGATCTCTCGCAGGCAGCACCGAAAAATCCATTCGGCGAGAATGGCTTGTCGTATACAATTGGCCGAAGTCACGCTTTCTCGCAATGGGGGCTATCGATGGGCAGCAAAGCCTCAGCCAATCTCATAGGGTATTCGACCGCCATCATCCAGGCGATTCTTTACTCGACCATGGGCATCTTCGGCAAGCTGCTGTATGCCACGGGCCTCGATTCCAGCCAGGCGATGATACTGCGCATGGGATTCACCGTAGTTTATCTCGGTGCCCTGCTGCTGATATGGCGCAAGCACCGGCTGTTCAGCCGTCATAAGGAGACATACATCCAGTCGGCATTCTTCTTCCTTTCGGCATGGATTTACCTCCTTGCGGTGCAGCATATGAACGCCGGTCTCGTGACGTGCATCTTCTACACGTTTCCCGCCGTGGTCGCCCTGCTCAACACGATAATCTTCAAGGAAAAGATGACCTGGCGCGTGGTGATGGCACTGGCGCTTTCCATCATCGGCATCATCCTCATATCCGGAATACTCGAACCGCATGCCGTGTTCATGGAGCCCCTTGGGGTGCTTTTCTCGGTCCTCGCCTGTCTTTCGTTCGCGGGCTATTCCGTGATAATCCACGTCACGAGCTCCGAGGAGAGCTCGTTTACCTCGACGTTCACGATGTCGACGGTCTGCCTGGTGGCATCGCTCGTTCTGTTTGCCCCAGGGGTTCCCGGCGCCTTCATGGGATTTGACCTGTATCGCTTTGGCATCGCGTCCGGCTTTGCCATCATCGCCACGATCCTGCCGATTGTCCTCTACATCGTCGCGATCAAGTACATCGGCTCCACCAAGGCGGCGATACTCAGTCTGGTCGAGACCCCCGCATCGCTCTTCCTGGCATGGCTCATCCTAGGCGAGACGCTATCCGTCATCCAGCTCGTCGGCGCAGTCGTCATCGTCGCATCCGTCCTCGTCATTACCCTGAAGGGCAAAGATGCGGCATAGGGCGGGGCTATGCCTCGGGTGCGTTTGGGGCGGCCTCGCGCTTGCCCCCGGCTTCTTCGATCACGCCCATGTCAAGGCGGAGTGTCTGCTCCACGATCTTCATGAGCTCCTCGTCCGAGACGCTGGGCTTGATCTTGGCTAGCCCCACCAGGCCGTAAATCGTGACGCAGAGCATTTCGTATACGAGGTCGATCTCGATCTGATGATGGGCCGCATACTCCGTGACGATGTGGTCGCTGAAGCAGTCCACGGTCTCCTGCGCCGCCCGCACGCCGAACGCATCGCGCACTCCCAACTCCTCGAGCACGTGAATCATCGGGCGCGGCTTGCCC
>USOR01000227.1 GCA_900556425.1 uncultured Coriobacteriaceae bacterium | reverse complement strand
GAACTGTACGAGCGCCTCGGTAACCTGACCATCGACAACACCCGCATGACCTGAGACGACCGGCGAGAAGACGAGACGGTTCTTCAGCTCGAAATTGCGAATCTTAATCGGCGTGAAGATGTGAGGGAAATTGTTGAAATTCGGCATATATGTACTCCTCGATTTTACGACGATGACACGATGGGGACAGACCCTTGCAACTCACACGCACTGGGAAGGTGAGGGAAACAGGGGTCTGTCCCCTTATTGCCACGCATGACAAACAGGGGTCTGTCCCCTTATTGCCACCTGCGGTGATGCGGGAGGGTCTGTCCCCTTGTTGCCATTAGAACGTCAGGCCGACGCACATGGTACCGCCATCATGATTGGCGACAACACCCGTGATCTGCGCCGCAGCCGGCGATGACAGGAAGACCGCCAACGCGCCAATCTCGAGCGGCTCGCCAAAGCGATGCATCGGCATCGTCACGTCGATGAACTCCGTAATCGACGGCGGAAGGCCCGCATCGAGATCGGAGTGCGTGGGACCAGGCGCAATCGAGTTGACGCGGATGCCATAGTCGCCCATGACAATCGCCAGGTGACGCGTGAGATGATCGAGGGCGGCCTTCGAGGCGTTGTACGAAGGCATGGGATGAGAGCGCGGGTCGCCGATGGCCTGGCCGCCAATCGACGAGATGTTGATGATCTCGCCGCCACGGCCCTCGTCCATCATCCACTGTCCGAAGACCTGGATCATGGCGGCGACGCCATCGAGATTGACGTTCATGACGCGCTTGAACTCCTCGAGACGCGCGTCGTCGAAGACGCCATGCTTGCCATCAATGCCCGCGTTGTTGACGAGCGTATCGATGTGGTCGAACTCGCTAGCGACGACCTCTTTGGCCCTCAGTACGGAATCGAAATCCCCCACATCGCACTTTACGGCGATGGCGCGCGATCCGAGCAAGCGCAGCTGCTCGGCGGCCTCGTTACCAGACGCCTCATTCCGGCACAGAATCGCAACGTTGGCGCCGCACTCGGCAAACGCCTGCGCGATACCGCGGCCCAGGCCGCGATTGCCGCCGGTAATAACGACATTCTGGCCAGCGACAGAAAACGCGTTCTTCATGCTGGTGATAGGTTCAATGATGATCTTGTCCATGATCGTTCCTCTCCGGGGGTCTGTCCCCTTATTACCAAGATTTCTCGGCTTCGCTTCGCTGCGCTCGAAATGACAATGAAGGGTCTGTCCCCTTCTTGCCATCTGCGATGATGCGGGAGGGTCTGTCCCCCGCTTGCCGCGCCTGACAAACGGGAGTCTGTCCCCTTATTGCCACCGGTGCGTTTACACCTCGAGCGCTGCGTCAAAGCCGCTGTGGTTCGCCTTTTTGATGGTGCCAATGTCCGCACAGTCACCCACAACGTACGTCTCGGGGATGAGCTCGCGGAACTGGTCGGGCGCGACGGGGCGTATACCCATGGCGTTAACCACGTAATCAGCGGGAATGACCTCGCGACGCCAATTCCTGTCCTGCACGTGCACGCCATCATCGTCGATGGCCTCGACGTTGCGGTCATCGAGAATGCGGACCTTGTACTCCTCAAGCAGCGCCATCAACATGCCGCGCGTGATATGAATCATGCCGGCGGCAAACCTGTCGATCGGAACGCGATCGACGAGCGTGACCTCGCAGCCCTCCATGGCAAGCGCCAGCGCGGACTCGCAGCCGCTCGCGCCACCACCGCAGACGACGACTTTGCCGCTCACCTTCTTGCGTCCGGAATCGACATCGCGCACGCCATACACGTTGTCGCGGTCGAGTCCGGGAACAGGCGGGTTGACCGGCACAGAACCGAGCGCGACGATGAGCGCATCGGGCTTCTCGGCCATGACGAGCTCGGGAGTCGCCTCGGTGTTGAGACGCACGTCGGCACCACATTCCATCGTCTGCTTGATATCCCAATCGGTATACCTCAGCAAATCGCCCTTGAACGGCAGCTTGTTGATGTCGTTGAGCGCGCCGCCCAGCGACGCGGACTTCTCGAACAGCACGACCTCGTGACCGCGCCTGATCGCGGTTTGTGCCGCCATCATGCCGGCCGGGCCGCCACCGATGATGACGACCTTCTTGCTCTTGGCCGCCGGCACAATCTCCCAGTAACGATAGCCGCGTCCAAGCTGCGGGTTAATGGCACACGACATGTGGTTGCCGCCGCCCGCCGCACACGAATGGCAACGCAGGCAGGGGCGCACCGTCTCGGGCTCGCCACGATACGACTTCTTGAGAATCTCGGTGTCGGCCAGCAGGGCACGCGCGATGTAGCATGCATCGGCAGCCCCGCTCGCAATGATGTCCTCAGCCTCGTCAATGTTGGTGATGCAGCCGACGGCCAGTACCTTCATGCCCATGTAGTTGCAGACCATGGTTTCCGGCACGGTGCTCATGCTCACGGCATCGGCTCCCATCCCCGCAAAGGCGCGAATTTCAGCCGCCGTTTCATAGCAAGGGCCCATAAAGCCCATGTAAACGCCCTCCTTGTAGGCAATGCCCAGTTCATCGGCGGTCTGCTTGGCAAGGTTCCGCAGTTCCAGACTGTAAGATTCGGTCATGTCCGGGAAGCGGGGGCCGAAGCGCTCATCGTTGGGGCCAATGAGGGGGTTCGTGCCCATCATGTTGATGAAATCGGTAATGAGCATCAGGGTGCCCGGCGCAAACTCCCGGTTGATGCCGCCGCAGGCGTTGGTCAACACCACCTTTTCCACGCCCAACAGCTTGAAC
>USOR01000226.1 GCA_900556425.1 uncultured Coriobacteriaceae bacterium | reverse complement strand
GCCAATGAGGAATATCTCAACGAATCCCACGAAAAAGCCCTAGGCCACGGCATCCGGTTCGGTCGGTTGACCTTCGGCCCGGTTCACGTCCATGAGCTCACGCTGGAGCTGCTGCATCGTGGGCGGTACCCAGGTGATGGCATCCGCGCCGGCGTCAATTGTGCTCCTGATGGAGGTGGCGTCCTTGCCGCCACTCGCGATGATGGGAATCTCCGGGAAGCGCTCGCGCACCTTCTCGACGACCATCGGCGTGTCCTTGCCGGCGGCGACGTTGACCACCTTGGCACCGGCCATAATCTTGGTGGCGATGAGCTCGTCAAAGGTCACGATCGTGAGGACGACGGGGATGTCGATGCTCGAGGAAATCTGATGCACGTCCTCGATGCTCGTGGGCGAATTGACGACGACGCCGTAAGCACCCTGCATCTCGGACTGGACGGCCATCGCCTTCGAACGCGCACCCGCCGTGGTCGTGCCGGCGACGCCCGTGAAGACCGGACGGCCCGAAGCCGTCACAAGCCCCTGCGTGATGATGGGCTGGCAGGTGAAGGGATACACGGCGAACACGGCGTCTGCATCGCAGTTGCAGATGATGGCCAGGTCCGTCGAGAAGACGAGGGACTTGACGCGACGCCCGAAAAACGAGATGCCCGGACAGGCGTCAATCTGGCGAGGGACATGCAGCGCCGCGGGAGCATGACGATACGTGCCGTCGATGGCCTTCGGGTCACAGCGCGTGACGATGGTATCGAGGTGCATGACGTCCGCCGGCGTGGAGGAAGAGCTCCCGTCATCGCGGGAGCGCATGCCCTTGAGGGCGCGAATCTTGTGAAGTGGCGATTTGCTCTTCATCGTCAGTCCTAACTCGAGGCGCCCTACAGGTCCCATCTCCAAAGGGGAGACAATGATAGCAATTCGCCTCGTTCCCGCGATGCTCGTCGCCGAAATTTAAGGAGTTTCTAAGCGGGACAGGAAAATGAGACAGTTACTCAGAGACGCTGCCTCACCGGAATCCATGAGGAAACGTTGATTTCCTTTAACTTCCTTAATTTGCTTGAACCTCCTTGATTTCTTTGAACCTGCCGGTAAAAAGACTTTCGGCAAAGCAATGCAATCAAAAAGACGTCCTACGCTACGCAACCCAGCAGCCAATCAAGAGCGTAGACTTGGCTGATGCCCTGGTGCGATACCTCGTCGGCATCGTCCATAGTTATAAGGTATTTCGGATAATCGTCTTGGACTGAGCGAAGCGCCTGCAGCTCGCGCTTCAACGTTGCAGATGAGGATACCGTCTCCGCCACTTGGTAGTAGGCATATCCCTCGGCGCTCTCGACTACGAAATCGACTTCCGCATTGCCGACCTTGCCGATATACACGTTTTTGTAGCGGCGCTTGAGCTCGAGAAAGATCACATTCTCAAGGATTCTGCCCGTATCTCGTATGCGGCCGGAAAGCACCATACGTCGCATGCCCATATCGACGCCGTAATATTTCTCCTGCAATTTCAGGAGGCGCTTTCCTCGGAGGTCAAAGCGCTTTGCCGGATAAAAGATATAGCTGTCGACAAGTCCCGAAATGTATTCAGACACAGTGTTCGGCGAGATTCTGATTCCCTGCGAGGTAATGAAATCGCTTATGGCCTTGGCAGAGGTAAGGTTTCCCACGTTGTCGAACAAATAGGTGGCAAGAGCATCGAGGCCTTGCGTATTGGCGATGTTCAGGCGCTGCGCCACGTCCTTGAAAAGCACGGTGCTCAAGATACCCTCAAGGTAATCGTACAGGCTCAAAGAACCATCTGTCTGCGTGAACGCACCCGGCATCCCTCCCGTGGAGATGTATCGATCATAGAGCCTTTGCCGAGACGTGCTTGCATCCGATGCACCACAGAACTCCTTGAACGAAAGAGGGAGCATCGACACTTCCACATAGCGCCCAGAAAGCAGGGTGGCCAGCGTACCCCGAAGCATGAGAGCGTTCGAGCCCGTGATATACAGGTCAAGATTGTCGCGCGTATAAAGGCTGTCGACCGCGCGCTGAAACTCGGGGACGTTTTGCACCTCGTCTATGAACACATAGTTCATTTTCCCCGGTTTTGCACGAGCAAGCACCTCATCGTGCAGCTTGTGATAGTCGAGAAGATGCTCGTATTCCAACTGCTCGAGATTGATGACGATGATTTGATCCGAATCCACTCCCTCGGCCTGAAGGTGCTCCGCATAGAGCTGGAGCAGCGTTGATTTGCCGCAGCGTCTCACACCCGTGACGACCTTGATAAGGTCGCGGTCGCGCCATCTATCGAGCTGTTCGATGTAGTCAGGTCGTGGAATCATGATTCTCCTAAACTTCTCATTTGATTGAGAAGTTTAGCAAATGTTCAAAAAGTTCTCAATCATTTGCGAAGTTTTGCGATTTTTTGAAAAGTTCTCATTTGATTGAGAAGTAACGTGACTCTCCCCTACACTGCCGGGTTCGTGAGCCGCAGGATGTTGCGGCCAAACTCGTAGCCGTAGGGCGGCTCGGCCACCCAATCGGCCCTGAAGTCGCGTGTCGTGGTCGAAACGTTTTCCCCGCGGTTCACCGTCAGGTACTCGTCACTCCATATGTCGCGGTCGAAGGCGAGCAGTCCACCGTCCTCGCTCTCGACGATCACGGCCTGCGCCCACTTGAAGTCGATGAGGCGACGCGATCCCTTGGAAAGCAACGCCGTGTCCACCACTACGAGCACGTCGGCCACCTGGAATCCGCACTCCACACGCGTCACGT
>USOR01000225.1 GCA_900556425.1 uncultured Coriobacteriaceae bacterium | reverse complement strand
TCGCACCGAGCGTGGCCGTGAGCCCATCTGCGTGCATCACTGCCTCGCCAACATCCTCTACTACGGCACGGTCGAGGAGCTGTCGAAGAAGCTTGAGGAAAAGCCCAAGCAGATGCTCATCGTCCCGCAGTTCATGCCGCGCGAGGCCAAGGGCGAGTTCGTCCATCAGGAGAACGCGACCGATGCGCACAAGGCAGCGGCCATGGAGGTCACCGGCACGGGTGCTTCGACCTTCGGCGCCCACCGCGCAGACGCCAAGGTTGGCGAGTACGAGGAGGACGCCGTCTAGACGACGATCCGAATCGCAACGGACTGGGACAAATGGACAGGTCGTTTGTCCCAGTCCGATACGCCTGCGGTTTCGAGGGGGCGCCCGAATCATCGGGTCGCCCCCTTGGGGGCTGCTGGGAAGAAGGGGACAGACCCTCTCGAATCATCGCAGGTGGCAATAAGGGGACAGACCCTCTCCTGTGGAGAGAAGGGGACAGACCCTCGATTGTCTGGAAGGGGAGCATATGGAAGAGAACCGAGTCGGCAGGGTTGCCTACATTCGCTATGAGGGGGGCATCCTCGGCGAGCGCCACGTCGACAAGCACCTGGATGAGCCGCTTGCCGTGCGCATTGGTGCGGGCCGCGTGGTCAAGGGCATCGATGACGCCCTTCGCACGATGGAGGTCGGCGAGAGCGCCACTCTCATCATCCCTCCCGAAGAAGGCTATGGAGATGCCGACCCCAAGCAAATCAAGTGGTATCCCCGCTCGATCATTCCGCATGGATACGAAATCAAGAAAGACACGATGATCATGTGGGAGAGCGCCGATGGACTGGCCAAGCGCCCCGCCATGGTGGTGGACGCGACCGAGGACACGGTGAAGATCGACATGAACCATCCCTACGCGGGCAAGACGCTCGAGTACTGGGTCGAGCTTGTCGACCTTCAATAGGGAGCGGATGCGATGTGCTATCCATGCACGAACTGCGGGCGCTGCGGAAAGTTTGATCCCAGCAGCCCGTTGTACACACCCCCGCCAAGCATTCCCTGTCTGAAATGCGGTGGCACTATCGATGCGGCAACTGGCATTTGCGACAGCTGCGGCGATCAGGCCTTCGTGCCGACAGGCGGCATGATGGCGAGTGCGAACAGCCTGCGTCCCGATGCCGCTGGCAACAAGGGGACAGACCCTTTCGAGGAGGGATCACCTCATGAAACTATTTAAAGGTCAGGGCACGGCCGATCTTGGCAAGCCGTGGCGCTTCGAAGAAGACGGCCTCACCGTCACCCGCGGCTGCGCATGGTCTCCTCCGGGATGTCACCCCGTCGGCTGCGGCATCAAGACCTACGTGAACTCCAACGGCGAGCTCGTGCGTATCGAAGGCGATGAGAACCATCCGGTCACGGGCGGTCGTCTCTGCGTCCGCTGCCTGACGATGCGCGATTACGTCTACAACCCAGACCGCGTCCTGTATCCCATGAAGCGCGCCCGCGAGGACCGCGGCAAGAACAAGTGGGAGCGCATCACCTGGGACGAGGCCTTCGACACGATTGCCGAGAAGGTCGCTTACTACAAGGAAAACTACGGGGCTGAGTCCATCCTCATGCAAGGCGGCACCGGTCGCGAGGGTGGCCCCATGCTTCCCGCGTACGCCCAGGCTGCGCTTGGCACGCCGAACGCCTCGCAGCCTTTGAGCGGATACTCGTGTTACATCCCGCGCGTCGCGGGCACGACCTACGTCATGGGCGCAACCTATCCCGAGATGGACTACGCCGGTGGCCTGCCCGGCCGCTATGACGATCCGATGTTCAAGCTTCCCGAGCTCATCGTGTTCTGGGGCAAGGAGCCCCTTCCGTCCAACGGTGACGGCCTCTTCGGCCACGCCGCCATTGACATGATGCGCCGCGGCTCCAAGCTCATGAGCATCGACCCGCGCGTCAACTGGCTGTCCGCCCGCGCCGACATCTTCATCCAGCTGCGCGCCGGCACGGACACGGCCCTGGCCATGGCCATGCTCGACATCATCATCAAGGAAGACCTCTACGACCACGATTTCGTGGAGCGCTGGACCTACGGCTTTGACGAGTTTGCCGAGCGCGTCGCCTACATGACGCCCGAGGATGCCGCCCGCATCTGCGAAGTTCCCGTCGAGGACATCTACACGGTGGCCCGCATGTACGCCAACGCCCACCCGGCCTCCATCGCCTGGGGCCTCGCCTTCGACCAGAACACCAACGGCATGCAGGCCGGTCAATGCGTACTCGCCATGATCTGCATGTGCGGCAACCTGGACGTTCCCGGCGGCAACATCGTCGCCGACCTGTCGATGCCCGAAGACATCACCGGTGACGCCGCGTCCGGACAGTCGGAGCACAACACGGACACGCGCGCCTTCATCACCGAGGGCTGGTACCAGATGACCGACGAGGAACGCGACAAGTGCATCGGCATGGACAAGTACCCCCTGTACTGCAACCAGATTACCGGCGCCCAAGCTGACTGCGTGTTGGATACCCTGGAGACGGATGAGCCCTATCCCATCAAGATGGCGTGGATCGCCAACACGAACCTCATCGCCCCGACCAACTCTGCCGAGCCCTCCCGCTGGCACAAGGCGCTGCTGCGCTCCATCGACTTCGCCTTTGGCACGGACTGCTTCATCACGCCGACCATCCAGGCCGTCTGCGATGTCTTCCTGCCGCTTTCCACGGTGGCCGAGCACGACGGCGTGAACCGCACGCACTACGGTGCCGCCTCCATCACCACCGGCTGCGGCAACAAGGC
>USOR01000224.1 GCA_900556425.1 uncultured Coriobacteriaceae bacterium | reverse complement strand
AGAGCTCGGGAACGATGGCGAGCGTGTCGGCGTCGAGCTCGTTGACGCTCGCGCACGAGACGAGCGCGGGCACGGGCGACTCCTTCGCGAAGGCGCAGAGATGGTCATGCGCGTCCTCGATGAAGGCATGCGAGTCGACGAGACCGCCAATGTGCGCGCCGGTGAGCGAACCCGCTCCGAAAACGACGAGGTCAACGTGCGCGTGCGCTGCTTGCCGCGCGTAATCGAGCATCTTGCTCATGTTGCCGGACAGATCGCCGACACGGGGATTTACCTGTGCAACCGCAATGCGCATATGCCGCTCCCTTGGCTCGGTACGTCTACCCCCAAGGATACCATGAGCGCAGGTGCGACGCGGCGTGCGAACATTTCACTTCCGGCACCAAAATGAGCACATATTGCCCCCGCTCTCGCGGTACAATGATGGGCAATGCATTGAAGCGACGCGCCCCCACATACACGGACGCCTCGCCAAAACGAAAGGATTACCACGATGCCCCAGATCACTCGTGAGGACGTGCGCGTTCCCGCTGACGTCATGCCCGAGGCCGTCGAGCTCTACCTCGATAACTACATGGCCGCCACGCGCGGCACCGGCCGTCTCATGCTCTTTGCCTGCGACCAGAAAATCGAGCACCTCAACAAGGACTTCCACGGCGAGGGTATCGATCCGGCCGATGGCGACCCCGAGCATCTCTTCCAGATCGGCGACCAGGGCACGATCGGCGTGCTCGCCGGCCAACGCGGTCTCATCGCCCAGTACGCGCGCGACTACCCCAACATCAACTACCTGGTCAAGATGAACTCCAAGACCAATCTGGTCAAGACCGCCCAGCAGGATCCCTACTCCCCGCAGCTCTACGACCTCGAGGCCGTGCTCGCCATGCGCGAGGCTGGCGTCAACATCGTCGGCCTGGGCTACACCATCTACCTGGGTAGCGAGTTCGAGGCCAACATGCTGGCCGAGGCAGGCGAGCTCATCGCCGAGGCTCATGCCGAGGGCCTGCTCGTTGTTCTGTGGATCTACCCGCGCGGCGAGGCCGTGACGGACGAGAAGGCCGCCGACCTCATCGCCGGTGCCGCGGGTGTGGCGCTGTGCCTGGGTGCGGACTTCGTCAAGGTCAACCCGCCGGCGGCTGCCGACGGCAAGACGAGCGCCGAGCTCCTGGCTATCGCAAGCCGCGCTGCCGGCCGCACGGGCCTCGTGTGCGCAGGCGGCTCCAAGGCCGATGCCCGCGAGTTCCTCTCGAGCCTCTACGACCAGATTCACGTCGGCGGTGCTGTCGGCAACGCCACCGGCCGCAACATCCACATGCGCTCGCTCGACGAGGCCGTGCGCCTCACGCAGGCCATCAGCGCCATCACGCTCGGCGATTACGATGTCGAGGAGGCCATGGACGTCTTCGAGGGCAAGGAGCACTACACGCTCTAGCGTCGTAGGCAGCGGTCGGCTGCACGCAAGATACTGGCACAGGCAAGGGGCCGCTTCGGCGGCCCCTTTTGTTTATACCCCGACTCCCTCGAAACACAGAGCATGCCGCTGCTCCATAAGCGCGAGCCATTCGCTTGGCGAAACTACCGGCACGAGCGAACGAGAGAATCCCTTGGTGTCCCGCGTGACAAGATAATCAGCGCGAGCGCTCTGCGCGCATAGCGCCACGAGACAATCCTCAAGATCGTCCCAACCAAGACGCAGCGCGTTTGTATAATCGGTCGGAGACAACGCGACGGGAGTCACAACTTGCAACAGCGTCTCCAGGGCGGCCTGGACCCTACGAGGCCCTAGATATTTGCTGAGCACATAAAATGCGTCGTTTATCGTCTGGCCCGCAATCCATAGCCTTGCATCCCCGAAAAATCCGGCTGCCATCACACGCTCTGCTTCGGCGTAGAAAGGCTCTTTGCGGCCCAGATAGTCAATGACGACGCAGGTATCAAGCAAGAGATTCATAACTCGCCGCCCTTTGATCAGCAATGAGCCGCTTGTAGTCGCCATCTGCAGCGTCATCGCCCCAATCGATGGCAAGCGTGCTCTGTTGCACGAACTTCTCGAAAGCCTCTTGTTTGAAAGGTTGCTCAGCTGTCGCCCCGGGCAGACGCCCCTCGGCAAGGAGGAAATCATAGGCGTTGTTCACGAGCTCTGACGCCGTGGCACCCAGCGAGGCGAGAATGGCGGCAGCAGCTTCCTTCTTTGCCTTGGGAACCCGCGCGCTTACCAGTGCGCTTTCCATTTTGCCTCCAATCCGTATGACGTATTACAGTATACAAACACACAGGTCAGAAAGCAACGAAGGCGCTAGAAGATGCCCTCGGCCTTGGCTCAGATCGCCTTTGCCAAGACAAGCGCGGCCTTCTCCAAGGCCGCATCACGCATGAACGCGGATTTCTTCATACCTGATGCCTTGGCGGCTTGCTCAATCATCTGCGCACCCGACTCAGGACACTTGAACGATAAATTGGCATTTGGCTCGTCAGAAAGCCTGGGCCTGCCCACACGAAGCTCGACAAGACTTCCCTTCCACGTGCCATCCTCCCATTCACGCGCCCTCGACTCGATCTCCTCGTCAATTAAGACGTATCCATTTGCAAGCTTATGCTCGGTCATCGCCCGCGCCTCCTCGCCTTCTCAACCTCGATACGTGTTCGTCTGGACAGCGGCGTGTTCGCATGATAGACAAGCCATCCCGTCTCCGTCCTCACGCCGACCATTTCAATGTCGCGCTGATGTATATCTCTCCCAATCCACAGGTATTCCGGAAAGTTCGGGCTATCCGGTCGTACCGCCTCGTAATATGCGTTGCTCCATGC
>USOR01000223.1 GCA_900556425.1 uncultured Coriobacteriaceae bacterium | reverse complement strand
GTGATGTGCGAGCAGATCGCGATCAACCTGCACGGGTGCTGCGCAAAAGACGTTCTTCGTGAACATTCCGCACGCCACCGTATCGGGACCATCGGACACGACAAGCGCGGCATCGAGACGTTTGGGGTCCTTGCGGAAACCGGCATGCACGCCAGCCGCTCTAAAGCCCTCAGGCGCCGTCACGCCATTCTTGTCGTAGTTGAACTCAACGTCTCTCATTTTTCTACACCACCGGGCAACTATAGGTAAGACCAGCAGTTTCCTCGAAACCGCACACGAGATTCGCAGCCTGGATGGCCTGGCCGGCTGCGCCCTTGACGAGATTGTCAATCGCGCAACTCGCAACGAGCAGCTTGCCATCCGATGCGAGGTGCAGACCCACCTGCGCCCGATTCGAACCCTCGACCCATGAGGTCTGCGGCATGGTGCCGATAGGGCACACGCTCACGAACGGCTCGGACGCATAGCGCGCGGTATAGAGCGCATGCAGCTCCTCGATGGTATGCGGCGCGTCGAGCGGAATGTAGACCGTCGAAAGCAGACCACGCACCATCGGAACGAGATGCGGCGTGAAGATAACCTCGACATCGGCACCAGCAGCGCGCGAGAGCGTCTGGGCGATCTCGGGCGTGTGACGATGCGGCAAACCATAGAGCCCCACCGACTCGTCCGCGTTGCAGAAATGCGTCTTGGGCGTTGCCTTACGGCCAGCACCCGACACGCCGGAAAGCGCCGCAATGGTAACAGGGCCCTCGCCTTTGAAGCCGGCTTCCATGATGGGCAGAGCCGCCAAAGCAGATGCCGTGGGATAACAACCAGGGCAGGCGACAACGGGCGTGCCTGCCTTGAGCTCGTCACGAGCGACCTCGGGCAGGCCGTAGACCGCCTGCGCCAGCAAATCGACGCTCGTGTGCTTGGTGTCGTACCACGCCTCGTATACCTCCGGATCGGCCAGACGGTAGTCCGCCGACAGATCTATGACCTGGACGCCGGCGGCAACGAGCGCGGGCGTCATCGCGAGCGATGCCGTATGGGGCACGGCGAGAAAGGCGACGTCGGCCTGCGCGGCGATGCGTTCTGCATCGTGCGCTTCGAAGCTCAGATCGCATATGCCGGTAAGGGCCGGATAGAGGCTCGCGATGCTCTCGCCCTCATTGCCCGACGAGGTGATGCAGGTCAATTCAAATTCGGGATGGCTCAGTAAAATGCGTACTGCCTCGACGCCGGCATACCCTGCCGCGCCTACAACTGCTGCCC
Organism: uncultured Coriobacteriaceae bacterium; assembly: GCA_900556425.1. Taxonomy (GTDB): domain Bacteria; phylum Actinomycetota; class Coriobacteriia; order Coriobacteriales; family QAMH01; genus QAMH01. The sequence goes on along the minus strand of USOR01000223.1, from coordinate 1,558 downwards.
TCTTCATGTGCTTCCCATCTAAACGGATGAAATGATACTTGGATGGTATTGTGGACCGATTTTCGGCACAATTCAATAATTATTTTGTTTTATGCAATATTTATGCATTTATTTATTGTTTTATGCAATATAGAACAAAACAAGGAGTGCCTTATGCAGCCGCATTAGCCTCGTTCGCAAGACGGACGGCGTCACGCGCGATCATGAGCTCCTCGTTGGTGGGGATAACGAGAATCTTGACCGGAGAGCGCTCGTCGCTGATGATGCGCTCCTCGCCCATGACCTTGTTGGCCTCGTAGTCGAGGACGATGCCGAGCGGCTCCATACCGCCTAAGATCATGCGACGCATGCGCTCGGAGTTCTCGCCCACGCCACCGGAGAAGACAATGGCATCGACACCGCCCATCTCGGCCATGTACGAGCCGATCATCTTCTTGGCGGAGTTGGCGAACATGTCGTATGCGAGAGCCGCGCGCTTGAGGCCGGATTTGGTCGCCGCGTCGATGTCGCGCATATCGGCCGAGATGCCGCTGATGCCGTAGAGACCCGACTGGCGATTGAGAATCGTGATGATCTCGTTGGGGGTGTAGCCCTCTTGCTCCATCAGGTAGGTAACGATGGAAGGATCGATATCGCCGCTGCGCGTACCCATGACGATGCCGCCAAGCGGGGTGAACCCCATCGAGGTGTCTACTGACATGCCGTGATCGACAGCGGTTACCGAGCAACCGCCACCCAAATGGCAGGTGATGAGCTTAAGGTCCTCGGGCTGCTCGCCGAGCATCTCGGAAGCGCGCTGGACAAGGTAGCGGTGCGAGGTGCCGTGTGCGCCGTATTTTCTGATGCCGAACTGCTCGTAGAACTCGTACGGAATGGCATACATGTACGCGCGTGGCGGCATGGTCTGATGAAACGCCGTATCGAATACGCAGACATGCGGAACATCGGGCATGATCTCGCGGCAGGCGCGAATGCATTGCACCGCCGGTGGATTGTGCAGCGGGGCGAGCTCGGAGCAAAGCTCGATATCGGCGACAACCTGGTCGTCGACGAGCACCGACTCGCTGAACTTCTCGCCACCATGCACGATGCGGTGGCCAACGGCGCCGATCTGATCGAGGCTGTCGATACCGGAGTCCGGGTCCTTGGCGAGCACGTCGAGCACCATCTTGACGGCGACGAGATGGTTCTCCATCGGCTCTTCGAAAACGCGCTTGTCGTTCTTGTTCCAATGTTGCACGAAGGCATCGGAATACCCGACCTTCTCGCATAGGCCACGTGTCACGAGCTCTTCGGTTTCGGAATCGATGATTTGGTACTTGAGGGATGAGCTACCCGCATTGATCACCAGAACGTACATCGGCATCCTCTTTACGCCATAACCTTGAAAATACGTATTCTGTATTCTCTCATATCACGAAGATGCCGTATATGCATGATGCCGCAAGCGGCGCAGGCGCGAAGGTGCGGAAAAGGATGTTGCCGTATGAGACAGTTGCTCAGGGACGTTGTCTCATTTGTTGCGAATGAGACAACGTCCCTGAGCAACTGTCTCATC
>USOR01000222.1 GCA_900556425.1 uncultured Coriobacteriaceae bacterium | reverse complement strand
CCTCGATGCGCTCATATTGCTCGTCGCATTGCGCCACCACCTGTCGGGCCTGCGCGGCCACGTCGGCGGAGGCACGCTTGACGATGTCCGCGAGCTGATCGGCGTAGCGTTTCATCACGATGACCGTGGCAGGTTCGTCCACGTCGCCATTTGCGGCCGCCATCTGCGCCGAAGCCTCTCCGGTGACTGACCCCGTCCGGTGGGCGTCGGCCCTCACAGACTCGATGACCCTCATGAGCAGACGTGCCTCGGCATCCACCTGCCTTTTCGTGCGACGCGAATCGGCCTTGTGCGGCACCAGTGCCGGTACGGCGAAGTTCGCCAGTAAAAGCGTGCACAGGATGACGCCGGAGGCGATGGACGCGAGCATGGTGTGAATCGGGAGCGCTCCGGATGCCGGTAACGTAGCGGGCACCGTCAGGATGAGCGAGAGCGTGATACCGCCCTTGGGGCCCGCGAAGGCCGTGGCCAGGGCGCTGCGAAAGTGCTCGCCGTCGAGCAGGGTGCGCACGGGCTGCCTGCGGACGAGGCAGTGCACGACATCCATCCCCGCGATCCAGCAGAAGCGTACGATTTCCAGAATCAGCGTGAGGACGATGACGACGCCGAACATGAGCCACGGATCGCCGAAGCCGCCGTCGGCAGCTGGGGCGATGAAGCGGGGCAGCTGCATGCCCAGCAAGACGAAGATGACGCCGTTGAGGATGAAGCCGAGCGTGTCCCAGACGCCCTTGGCCTGCATGCGCTGGCGCGCAGTCTGGGGCGTGTGACGATGGGGGAGAAGCGACATGACCATGCCCGCCATGACCACGGCGATGACGGCACCGATGTGAATCTGGTGGCAGATGAGGTAGATCACGAAGGGCAAGAGCAGCTCGAGGGTCACGTGCAGGTTGGGACTGTCGATGCCACGACGGCGGATGAACTCCAGCAACAGCCATGCCGCGAAGCCCAAGATGACGCCCCCGACAAGGCCGCCAAAGAGCTCCAGGGCGAACTCCTCGCCGGCGTGCGCCAGGGAGAGCGCCCCGGTGAGGGCGAACCCGATGGCGGTCTTGAACACCATCGTGCCGGTCACGTCGTTGAAGAACGCCTCGCCGGTCAGGAGCGTCTCGTGGCGCTTGCCGAAGCGGAAGTCCTTGGAGAGCTCCGTGACGGCAACCGCGTCGGTCGAGCCCATGGCGGCGCCAAAGGCGATGGCGGCGGCCAGCGGGATGGCGGGAAGCAGCGCGTGCAGCGCGAAGCCCACGGCGACGACGGTGACGAACACAAGGCCCACGGCAAGCGAGAAGATGCCCCAGCGGCTCTTCCAGAGGGCACCGGAATCGGCATGGCGCGACTCGTTGAAGTGCAGTGGGGCGATGAACAGGATGAGCAGCAGCTCGGCGTCCAGGCCGGTGTCGAAGGAACCCGTGACGAAAGCGGCGATGACGGCGCCGAGCGCGATCTGCACGAGGGGAAGCGACAGCGCGGGCAGGAAGCGCCCGATGATGCTGGAGACCACCACGGCCGCCAGCAGGAACAGCACGAGCGAGAGCGCCTCCATCCATGTCCTCCTTCGTAGGTTTTCAAAGCATTGTAGCGCGATGAGCTAGTTTTCCAGCAAATGCCGAAGATACGCGCGGTATTCCTCTACAAGGGCATCTGGACCGACGATTCGCACGACATTGTTCATTCCCGCTATCCAGCCAAAGAACTGCTCACTCTTGCAAATCCTTACGCGTGCGTGTGCCATGGAGTCATTGGTTACGAGGAAGACGGCGGATTTACCGAAACGGTCTACGATTATCCCGGCCTTGTCCGGGATGACGGCGAGTGTCGCTGTCACCTCGTTGCCACCGAATCGACCGAACATCACCGCCTCGTCCTCGTCGTAGCTATACCGGTCGATTCCGGGATTCCTCGTCGCTTTTTCGTCCTTGAGAGGCCGCACCTTTGCCATGCGATCGAGGCGGTATTCGGCTGTGTCCTCGTACTGCTCGTCCCAGGCGCTGAGGTAGTAGAAGCCGTCGTCGTACGAGATGGCGATAGGGGTAACCTTGTGCATCCTTCCCTCACGCGTCTCGTGCAGTTTGCCGTCGGCGCCGATTCTCCTATACGAGAATTCGAGTTTGCAACGCAGACGAATCGCCTCATGGATGATATCGACCGTGCCGAGCACGCTCTCGCTCTTCGACTTGATGCGTCCCCTCACGTGGATGCGGCGGTCGAGAAGTAACTGCTCGTGGTTGTTCGCAAGTTGCTTGATGTTGGTGATGAGCATCTGCGCCTGTTTGTCGGTGATGGCCCGACAGGATTGAACGGCGTCAACCAAAAGCATGAGTTCGCCGAGGGCAAAGTCACGTCGCTCGATGGCGTATTCTACGGGGCAGCGTTGGTAGGTGCGGATGTCTATGTCGAACTCGCGCAGCGCCTTGATGTCGCCCTCGATGGCGGCGTAGATGTTTTTATAGTTGCCGTTGAAGGTCTGATAGGCCAGCATGCCGATTTTGACGCCCGTATCCGTCGTGAAAGTGGACGCGCCGAGATGACCGCTGTACGTGATTCCGGCGGCGGCCAGCGTGTCGCAGGTGTCCTGATATCCGGCTGTGCCGTGATCCATGACGTGGTTATTTTCCAGACTGACGGCCTCCACGCTCGAAGAGGTCAGCACCTGCACATATTCCGGCGGCGCGGCGAAAGAGTAGGTGTTTTTTGTCGCGCTTTTGGTGTTGGTCAGCGTGCCTTCAAAGTTGATGAGCGTCATGTCGTCAGCCTCGAAGATGCTTTTGACGTTGGAAAGCGGAAAATCCAGACCCAGCTCTTCCTGTGCGAGCTGTTTATCGAAGATGCTCTTGCCG
>USOR01000221.1 GCA_900556425.1 uncultured Coriobacteriaceae bacterium | reverse complement strand
CATCGAGACGGTGAGCGACTCGTTGTCGCCGAGCTTGGGAAGCCACTGGTAGCCGTATTCGTTATCCTTCGTGGCATTCTCGCCATAGTACGCCTTGAGCAGGCTGACCATGTAGTTTGGCAGCGATGCCCACGAACCTCTCTCCGTTTCCAGCTTCCACATGCCATCGGTCGTCTTGTCGAGTGCCCCACCAAAGCCATGGCCGTTGGCGAGATAGTCGGCCAAGGTGGCGTTGCCCGGATGGGCCTCCGGCTGCGGAATGTAGTTGGGCAGGACGTTGAACAGCGTCGGAACGTCGGTGGCGCCCTGGACGTTGGAATGTCCGCGCAGCGCCAGGATGCCGCCGCCCGGACGGCCGATGTTACCGAGAAGCAGCTGCAGGATCGCCGCGGTGCGAATGATCTGCGTACCGCTGGAATGCTGTGTGAAGCCGGTCGCATAGCAAAACGCCGTCGTGCGATCCGGGCCCGAGTTCCTACCGATGAGCTCGCCGACCTTCACGATGTCCTCTGGACGGCATCCGCAGATTTCAGCCACGACCTCGGGCGTGTAGTAGCTGAACTGCTTTTTGATGAGTTGGAACACGCAGTGCGGATCCTGTAGCGTCAGGTCCTGCTTGGGTTGCCCGTAGCTACCATCGGAGTTCATCTCGTATTGGTAGTCCCAGGTCGTGCCGGCCTTGGAATAGGATTCCGTCTCGGGGTCCCAGCCGTTGAAGAAGCCGGTCACGTCATCGAAGTGGAAGCCCGGGTCGATGAGCGTGGCGGCGTTCGTGTAGTGGATGACGTACTCCTTGAACCAGTAGTCGTGCTCGAGGATGTAGTTGATGAGGCCGCCGATGAACGCGATATCGGCGCCGGGGCGGGTGTGGACGTAATGGTCGCACGCCGCGGACGTGCGCGTGAAGCGCGGGTCCACGTGGATGGTGACGGCCCCACGGCGCTTTGCCTCCATGGGCCAGTGAAACGCCACCGGATGCGCCTCTCCCATGTTGGACCCCATGATCAGGATGCAATCGCTGTGGATGAGGTCGCGCGGCGGATTGGTGCACGCTCCGTAGCCGAAGGTCGGCGACAGCGCCGTGACGGTCGTGGAATGACAATAGCGCGCAGAATTCTCGGTGGGCAGGATGCCCAGACCGCCCGTGAAGAGCTTGCGGATGAGGTAGCACTCCTCGTTGTCGTTGGCAGAGCCGCCGATGAAGCCGACGTTCGTGGCACAATTGACCGTCAGGCCGTTTTCGTCTTGTTCGACGAAGCCCTCGTTGCGGGTCTCCCATATGCGATCGGCGATGGTGTCGAGCATCCAATCGAGGCTCTTCTCCTCCCAGCTGCTCGAGCCCGGTGCGCGGTACAGCGCGCGCGACTCGCGGTAGGGATTGCGGTTGAGCATGAACGTCGACATGCCCTTGGGACATTGGCGTCCGGCATTGATGGGAGACCGCGGGTCGCCCTCGACCTCGATGAGTTCCTTGTCCTTGTAAAACGCCAATTGGGAGCATCCCACCGCGCAGAACTGGCACACGGTCGTGCCCCTCTTGGCCTCGCGGAGCCGCGTGCACTTGTGAATCGTGCGGTCGCTCAAAACGTCATTCACATGAGCCATGGTCGTACTCCTTCGCTTCAAAAACCGAGGCGAACTGCCTGGCCCGCGCCTGCGGGCCGATTCTCCCGCGAGAGTGCCAAACCGGCACCTGCGGGATTAGTCCGTACCCCTCTCCATCGTGCGCGCCCCAAGGTCATCTCCCATCGGGACACCGTTCATGCGCATCTTCTGCATGTTTCGCAGCAGGTAGATCGGCGATGCGTACCCGCTCCAGATGTGTATGAGCCTGGTGAAGGGAACGATGAGGAAGATGCAGAGTCCGATGAAGATGTGGATCTTCTGGGGCGTCGCCGCGTCGATGAGGTAGGTGTACGCGTCGGGCTGCAACGTGACCAGGGCGATGGCCCAGTTCACGAAGTCGAATAGTCCCTCGCCCGACTGGTCGAAGAGCATCGCGTTGATCACGCACGACGCGCCCAGAAGGAGCACGAGGGCGAGGAGGACAAGCACGAGCCAATCGCTCGGACGCGACGTCCTGCGAATGCGGGGATTGGTTGCACGTCGGTGAATCATCATCGCGATGCCGACGATGCAGAGCACCGCGCAGATGCCGCCGGCGACGATCTCAAACATCTGGTTCACGTGCGGCGTGATGCCAAAGTCAGCGAGGAACTGCTTGGGGACGAACAAGCCGAACAGATGGCCGAAGAGCAGGAATATGACGCCCAGGTGGAAGAACCGGGCACCCCAGTTGATCTCCTTCTTGCTTCCCAACAGCTCCGAGCTCTGGCTCTTGACCGTGTAGGGATGCGTGAGGAAGCGTATGAAGCTTCCCACGAGCCAGACGGTTATGACCACGTAGGGAAACACCTGGTAGACGATGAAGTAGAAGAGCTCTGTGAGATTCGGATCCATGATCATCACCTCTGCTTACTTGGCTTGTCGGCTACCTCGTAGTCCTTGAACACGGGAGCGATCTTGCGGTCCATGGGGCCACCGAAGATGCGGGATGCACGATGGCGCTGGTCGCGACCGCCGCCCATGTTCATGCCCTGTTCACCCTGGGCCAGCACGCTTGCCTCGTGGTCGCGGTTGGCCGTGGGAATCACGAAGCGGTCCTCGTAGTTGGCGATGGCGAGCAGCGAATGCATCTCGCAGATGTCCTCGGGAAGGAGCCCGAGCTCGCGGAGCTGGCCGGCTTCCGGGGCCTCCTTGATCGCGTCGAGGGGCAGCTCGCTCTTGAGATACTGCTCGAGACCGGCGGAATCGCTGTAGTGCCGCACGATGGAGCGCATGAGCAGCA
>USOR01000220.1 GCA_900556425.1 uncultured Coriobacteriaceae bacterium | reverse complement strand
ATATACGCCTTCGGAAAGGCTGACGACCTGCGTGCGGGGGTCATAGTGATCGCTCAGCGAGCCGGCGACGGGACGCACCTGCACGTGCTGCAAACCGTTGTCGTCAAGCATGCGACGAGCGATCTGCGCACCCGTGAGACCAGACTCGTTGGGAACGGAAGCGTATTTGCGATACGACGAGTTGATATATGCCTGCGTGCCGAAGCCCAGCACCATCGTAACGATAATCAAGAGAAACCAGGAAGACATGGGTACCTCCAAAAATCAGGGGACGCATTCATCATAGCAGTGCGAAGCCTGCCGAGGGTAACCGTTTCGTTCCGATGTGGATGCGCCTAGCGCCGTGCGACCTCAATTGCCCCATCGCACAGGTACAGCGAGAGACGGCCCTCGAGCAGGTCGATGAGTTCGCAACCTGCGATGTCGTAGCGCCAACCCTCCATGAGCGCCAAACCCTCGCGATGTCCGCGTACGAGCTTCGAGAGGTCGGAGTGTGTCGCGATGAGAGGAGCTGCGACGCCATGTTGCTTGGCACGTACTTCAAGCAGCGAGGAAAGCAGCTCGACGGCACCGTCCGCCTCGACATCGCCCTTGGGATTGCGCTCGAGCTTGGGCCACTGGTCCTGAGGCACCTCCTTGCCGCGAGCGACCGCCTCGAGGATGTGCTTGACGTCACGACCGTTGAGCTTGTTTGCCAGACCGCGAACCTCGAAGAGCGCCTCCCTCGTCTTGGGCGCCTTGCGGGAGATCTCCACAACCGCCTCGTCGGCAAGCACCCATTTGCGGGGCAAGTTGCGTTGCTGCGCCTCGGTCTCGCGCCAAGCGGCGAGTTCACGCGCGATGGAAAGCTGACCGCGCGAAAGCGAGGAGACGCGCTTGACCCGATGCCAGCACTCACGCGGATTGACATCGTAGCTTTCCGGGGCGGCAAGCGCAGCGAAGTCGCGCTCGCACCAGGTAAGACGACCTTTCTCGATAAGCTCGTCACGCAGGCGCTCGTACACGCTCGGCAGGTAAATGACATCGTCGAGGGCATATTTGATCTGACTGTTCGTAAGCGGACGACGCGACCAATCGGTGTAGCTATCGGCTTTCGCGAGCTTCACATCACAGACCGAGCGCACGAGCGGCCCGTAGCCAACCTGGAGCGGATAACCCAGAAGCGACGCGGCAACCTGCGTATCGAAGACCGGAGAAGGCGTGACTCCCGTCTCGTGATAGAGAATCGCGATATCCTGCGTGCCCGCATGGAAAATCTTCACACAGTTCTCGTCGGTGAGAATGGGGACGAGCGGCGAGAGATCATGAACCGCAAGAGGATCGACAAGCGCGGAGACCTTCCCATTGTTCAACTGTAGCAAGCAGAGCTTCGCGTAATAGGTCTTCTCGCGCATGAATTCGGTATCGATGGCGAGCAGTTTCGAGCCTTCGAGCTCGCGTGCCAGCTCCTCGAGTTGCGCTTGCGTCGTCACGTACTTACTCAACCAAAGCCCCCTCGTGCTCCGCGTTATCCGATATGGCGCGCTCGCGCACATGACGCTGTTTCATCGTAAGAAGCGAGACAATGAAACCGAAAATCATCATCGCATAGAGCAAGGTGCTCAAAGGAGCTCCGACGATGTACTCGATGTGGAACGACTCGAGTACGAGCTCGCAGCCCACGAGCACGATGAAGGCGAGCGCGACAATCTTTATCTCGAAGTTGCGATTGATGAAGTTGCTGATGGGGTCGGCAAAGATGATCATGATGAGCACGGCACCGATGACCGCGATGATCATGACGACAATCTGGCCGGATAAGCCTGCAGCGGTAATGACCGAGTCAAGCGAGAAGACGATGTCCATGATCATGATGGTGAACACGGCCTGGCCAAGCCCAATTGTCTTGCGTGGCTGCGGCGCCGTATGCTCGGACGTCGGAGCATGCTTGGCGGCATGAAAGGATTCATGTAGCTCGCTGATGCCCTTGAAGATGAGATACGCACCGCCAAGAAGGAATACGAGGCTGTGTACGGTGAAATCGGTATGGCCGCCTTCGATGCCAAAGGGCAGCGTGAACACGACGACGTTAATGGACATGATCCAGACCACGGCACACAGCAAAATGCAGCGCATGACCATGGCCGCGGCCAAGCCGAGCCTACGCCCTATGTGCTGCTTGTTTTCCGGGAGGCGGTCAGAGGTAATCGCAATGAAGACGAGATTGTCGACGCCGAGGGCCAGCTCCAGAAACATGAGGACAACGACCTCGCCCCATCCGTCGACAGTTGCGAGCGGTGCAAAGAAACCTGCTAGAAACTCCATATTGGCTCCAAGGGCAAGACGAGTGCCCATCTACTTACATCGCGTATGACAAAACGCCTGCCATTATACGGCAAACGAACGGAATACCCTTGTTGGTTTGGGATTATTGCGCGGCCTCGTCGAGGGCGTCAAAGTGCAGCGCAGCGGCAAACGACGCGGCATCACCGTAGACGATACCGTACCTCACACCCTTCGCCTCGACGCAACGCCCGTTGCCGATGTAGATGCCCACATGACCGGGCTTCCACAGAATGTCACCGGGAGCCGCCTCGGCAACGCTGCGAACACTGCTCGCCTGCGCGTACTGGGACTCGGAATAGTGCACGAGATCGATACCTGCAAGCGAATAGCACCACTTGGTCAAGCCGGAACAATCAAAGGTCTTCGTTGCAGGAGACTCGGCAGCCCACACGTAGGTGCCGCCCAGCATGGCTTCGGCACTGGCAACGACCATGCCCGCCTTCGTATCCATGACGCCCATCTCGCGTGACTTGTCGAGCGCGAGAATGGCAGGATACATGCGCAGGGCATGCGTTATACGGCGATC
>USOR01000219.1 GCA_900556425.1 uncultured Coriobacteriaceae bacterium | reverse complement strand
TGTACCATCCTTCCCAGCTTTACGAGGCGCTGCTTGAGGGCCTTGTCATCTTCTTCGTGCTTTTCGTGCTGTCGCGCAAGACGGATCCTCCACGTCCGCGCGGCTTCTTCCTCGGGACCTTCCTCGTGCTCTACGGCGTCTTCCGCATTCTTATCGAATTCGTGAGGCTACCCGATGTGCAGCTCGGCTACTTCTTCGGAACCTGGGGCACGATGGGACAGCTCCTTTCGCTCCCGATGCTCGTCGTGGGAATCTGCCTGCTCGCATGGAGTCTCATGCGCAAAGACCCCCAAAGGGGCATGCCCGCGAATCGTGTATGAACGGTTTGCTACACGAACATAAGCGGGAGTGCTAGAATACTGCGGTCAATCCAATAGCACGGAAGGATTCATTCATGTCCGGACATTCCAAGTGGGCAACCACCAAGCATCGCAAGGCGGCGCAGGACTCCAAGCGCTCGGCGATGTTTTCCAAGCTCAGCCGTATCATTACCGCCGCAGCGAAGACCGGCGGCGATCCCAATCCCGAGAACAACGCCTCTTTGGCGGCAGCCATCGCCAAGGCCAAGGGCTATTCCATGCCCAAGGACAAGATCAAGGTCGCGATTGACAAGGCCTTTGGCTCGGGTGCCGATGCGGCGAACTTCGAGGAAGTTACCTACGAGGGTTATGGTCCTGCCGGTATCGGCGTGTACGTCGAGTGCCTGACGGACAATCGCAACCGCACTGCCGCGGACGTGCGCAGCGCGTTTTCGCATTCGGGCGGCAATCTGGGTGCAAATGGTTCGGTCGCCTACATGTTCGACCGCAAGGGCCAGATTACCGTCCTGAAGGAGATCGAGACCGGCGACAAGAAGAACCCCACCGCCCCCAACGGCGCGGCTGCCGATTCCGACGAGTTCGAGATGGCCGTTATCGAGGCTGGCGCGGACGATTACGAAGAGGCCGATGACGAGTGGGTCGTCTTCACCGAGCCGAGCGACCTCATGGCCGTCCGCAGCGCCCTCGAGGAGCAGGGCATCGAGGTCAAGGGCGCCGAGCTCATCTTCGAGCCCAACAACCCCACGGCTATCTCCGTTGCCGATGCCAAGAAGGTGCAGCGTCTCATCGACAAGCTCGAGGAGTTCGACGACGTCCAGAACGTCTACAGCACGATGGATATCACCGACGAGATTGCCGCAGCCCTCGAGGAGGACTAGGAATCATCTCATCCGATCATCGAGAAGGCCCGTGCATTTCGTACGGGCCTTCTTTGTCACTACCTGAAGGGGTCGTCGCTACGGGCTATGGCCTCAAGCGTCTTCCTGCGCCGATGCAGCGCATAGGCGCAGCAGACGCAGACGCATGCCACGAGAGCGAGTGCCGCAAGAGCCACCCGTGCGAGAAAGTCACCGGTGAGGGGCGATCCTGCAAGGGTTGCGATGCCGGTTGATTTGCCGTCTGCCGTTGGTATCGCGACGTCGGGATCAAGCTCGCCGCTCGTCACCGTCTGGGCGACATCTTCGAGGTCCGCGTGCTCGGCAACCACGTTACCGTCGTGTTCGAGCGTTTCGAAGGCGACAAGCACCTGACTCGATTGCGCGCTTGCGTCAAATCCATACTCGACATCTACGGAGCCCGAAACCTCCTGCGGAACGAATGGCACCTCGGCGCTCACGGCGGCACCGTCTGCGGTAAGGGCGCAACCCGTCTCCTTGTCCATGAGCACGCCCTTGAACCGGTACTGCTCGCCAGGAACGAGATTTGCATAGCTGACCGTATCGATGATGGTCACGGCCTCGGCATGCGCGTTGAAGACCTTGTCACCATCAGATTTGTCCGTTGCGCTTGAGCTCAGCTTCACGGTCTTGACCGTCTGCCTCTCGTCTTCGAGGTCTTGGTGGCTGGCGATGAGGTGCCCCTCCTCGTCAGTGAGCTTGTCGAAGACGACGATATCATGACCGGCTATTCCGGTCGTATCGACGGGAAGCTCCATGTCGACATGCCCTTCGGATGCATCGGGTGTGAACTCGGCATGGGCGAAGATGACCTTGCCCTGGGCGTCCCTGAGGGCGTTTCCGGTCGCCTTGTCGTTGAGCGTGCAGCTCGCAGTGTACGATTGTCCGGGCTTGAGACCGTCGTAGCTGATGCATTCCATGATGGCGGCATCGGCGCCCATGACGTAGTTGTCGAGATCTGCCGCGTCTTGCGCCGTTGCGATGATGATGGGCTCGACGCTGAGCGTTTGCTCGGCGGTATCCGCACCCTCGGATGTGATGCTCATCCCGTCATCTGAGACAAGCTCGACGCGTAATATGATGTTCTCGCCTGCGAGCTTCGAGGTGTCGAGCGTGACCTGCATGTCGAGCTTGCCGTTTTGCCGCTGGGCGACGAATTCCTGCGATGCGAAGGCGGGCGTGCCATCGGGTCCCGGCACGCTCTCGCCCGTGCTCTGGACGAATGCGGAACAATTGACGCGGTAGCTCTTGGCGATAACGAGATTGCGATAGTCGATTGACTCACTGACGATGGCGTTTTCTATGGGGCGGATGAGCTTGTCGGCATCAGCCGCATCGGTTGCCGAGCCCGAAACCCCAGGCCGCGTGTTGACGATGTTATCGAGCTTGACGGTAAAGTTGTCACGATTGATGGAGAACTGCGTCGAGATGAGGAGCCGTAGGGGAGGGCGCCACGCGTGTCATCGGCAGGGGAGGTCATGCCCATCGCATCCATCGAGAACCAGGTACCGCATGCGCCCGTGAGCTTCGTCTCGTCGAGTTTGTAGACGCCGTCGATGTTCGCGAGGATGGCGGCGTCGCTCCTGTTCGTATCGATAGTGTGGGGGATACGTTCCGCGCTGGATGTGAAGTCCCCATGTTCGTTCGTCA
>USOR01000218.1 GCA_900556425.1 uncultured Coriobacteriaceae bacterium | reverse complement strand
CATCGTGGAACTTCTCATAGGCCACCATGTCAAAGTAGCCGGTGCCGGTCAGGCCAAAGACGATGGTCTTTTCCTCGCCGGTCTCCTTGCAGCGCAGGGCCTCGTCGATGGCGGCGCGGATGGCGTGACTGCTCTCCGGTGCCGGGAGGATACCCTCTGTGCGGGCAAACTGCTCTGCCGCCTCAAAAACGGATGTCTGCTCTACGGCGCGGGCTTCCAGATACCCGTCGTGATACAGCTGGGAGAGGATGGAGCTCATGCCGTGGAACCGCAGGCCGCCGGCGTGATTGGCCGAGGGCATGAAGCTGCTGCCCAGGGTATACATCTTGGCCAGCGGGCAGACCTTACCGGTGTCGCAGAAGTCGTAGGCGAACCTGCCGCGCGTGAGGCTCGGGCAGGAGGCGGGCTCGACGGCGATGAAGCGCGTATCCGGCTTGTCACCGCGCAGCTTGTCGCGCATGAACGGTGCGATGAGGCCGCCGAGGTTGGAGCCGCCGCCGGCACAGCCGATCACGATATCCGGATACTCATCGAGCATTTCCATAGCCTGCTTGCTTTCCAGACCGATGATGGACTGGTGCAGCACCACCTGGTTGAGCACGCTGCCGAGCTGATAGCGGCCCTTATTCTCGGGAACGTTGAGGGCGCGCTCGACCGCTTCGGAAATCGCCGTGCCCAGCGAGCCGGTGGAGTCGGGATGGTCAGCGAGCATCTTCTTGCCGATCTCGGTCGTGTCGGAAGGCGACGGGGTGACGGTCGCGTTGAAGGTCTGCATGATGGAGCGGCGGAAGGGCTTCTGCTCGTAGGAGCACTTCACCATGAAGACGTCCAGGTCCACTCCGTAGTGGTCGGCTGCCTCGGAAAGCGCGGTGCCCCACTGACCGGCGCCGGTCTCGGTCGTGATCTTGTCGAGACCCTGCTCCTGGGCGTAGTAGGCCTGGGCGAGCGCCGAGTTGAGCTTGTGCGAGCCGGAGGTGTTGTTGCCCTCGAACTTGTAGTAGATCTTCGCCGGCGTGTTCAGGTAGCGCTCGAGGTTGTACGCGCGGCATAGCGGGGAGGGGCGGTATACCTTGTACATCTCCTGCACGCCCTCGGGGATGTCGAAGTACGCGGTCTCGTCGTCGAGCTCCTGGTCCACGAGCTTGTCGCAGAACACCGGGGCGATGTCGTCATGCTCGGCGATCTTGCCGTTGGGCAGGCGCATGGGCTCGGGCGGCTCGGGCATGTCCGCACGCAGGTTGTACCATTGCGTTGGAATCTGGTCCTCACGCAGGTAGAGCCTGTAGGGAATCTCCTCGTTCTGCTTCTTGTTTGCGTCTGCCATGATCGTTTCCTCTCTTTCCTTCGGACTCTCGTCCACGTTCCTGCCTTGCTAGCCGTTCTTACGCATCTCATGGTTTGGGAAATAAAAAAGGCCCCCGGATTACCGAGGGCCTTCAAGGTATGTGATGAGAAGCGTGAAGTCCGATAACCCGATTACGATATTCGACTACGCCACCACCAAGCACCGGCAAACGCCTGCGCGTTGGCAAACATGCTATGTGCGTGTACGTAGTTCACATTCGTCCTTTCGGGTTGCGCCGTACGGTAGCACAAATCAGAGTAAGTAATGTCGAAATGTCTAGATTTCATAGCGAAAAGTGACAAAAATTATTGGCGAACGGTAGAAAATAAATAGCGAACGGTAGTTTTTGCTATATACTATTCCTACAAGAACAAAGATACGTACGGTTTTACGTGGGAGGGAGCTAACCATGTGCTCGGGAATCAGGTTCACCGATGACAAGGGCAACATGTATTTTGCCCGCAATCTCGATTGGAATTGCGGCTACGGCCAGAAGGTCACCGTGACTCCCCGCGGCTACGAGCGCCGCTATGCCTTCGGGGTCGAGTCCCGGCAGGATTACGCGGTCATCGGCCCGTGCATCGTGATTGGGGGCGTTCCGCTCTACTTCGATTGCGCCAACGAGAAGGGGCTCGCCATCGCCGGGCTCAACTTCCCTGGCTACGCCCAGTTCGAGGCAGATGCCGTCGAGGGCAAGACCAACCTCGCGGCATACGAGTTCCCCCTGTGGGTAGCCAGCAACTTCGCGACGGTGGACGAGGTGGAGGAGGCGCTGGCTGACGTTGCCATCGTCGCCAAGCCCGTGAACGACCAGTTTCCGGTCGCGCTTCTCCATTACCTTATCGGTGACAAGGACCGTTCCATCGTGGTCGAGTACATGGCCGATGGCATGCACATCCATCACGACGACGTCGACGTGCTCACCAACCAGCCCACCTTCGACTGGCACGTCGAGCACCTGCGCAGCTACATGAACCTGAGTCCTGAATACGTCGCTGACGTTCAGTGGGACAAGCAGAAGCTTGCGCCTTACGGGAGCGGCGGACAGCTCGTGGGCCTGCCCGGTTCGAGCTATTCGCCCGACCGCTTCGTAAGGGTCGCCTACCTGAACAGCCACTATCCGCAGAAGTCCGGCGAGGCAGATAACGTCTCCAGGATGTTCCATACGCTCGCCGGTGTTGCGATGATCGATGGCGAGGCGAAGATGGAAAACGGCGAATTCGAGACGACGGTCTATACCGGCGGTATCTCCATGGCGACAAAGACGTACTACATGAACACCTACGAGAACCCAGCCATCGAGGCCTATCCTATGGACAAGGCCGACCTCGACGGCTCGGAGTTGTACGTCTTCGCTTAGGGAAGATACGCCGTAAATATAGGGGTGCCCGTCCGATTAAGCGGACGGGCACCCCTCGTCTTGAAAACCAATGTGGGCTCTAGTTCTCGTTGCCCTTCGGCATCCACTTGCGCATGATGGCGACGAGCGACTCGATTTCCATGGGCTTTGCCATATGGTCGTTCATG
>USOR01000217.1 GCA_900556425.1 uncultured Coriobacteriaceae bacterium | reverse complement strand
CCCCGGCGTTGTAGACGGTACCGAGCAGGCTCGTGATGCCCGAATGCGCGAAGGTGCTGT
Source organism: uncultured Coriobacteriaceae bacterium (assembly GCA_900556425.1). GTDB lineage: Bacteria > Actinomycetota > Coriobacteriia > Coriobacteriales > QAMH01 > QAMH01. Next base: position 2,820 of record USOR01000217.1, on the reverse strand, counting down.
CCCCGATGACGCCAACGACGGGGCGCTTGGTACGCCCGGTAACGTCGGCAAGCTCGAGACCGTGGGCGACGGAGAGCGAAGCGCCCATATCGATGGTCGAATGCACGGCGCTCAGCGGCGGCGTCGCACCAAGCGTGTAGCAACCGATATCGCCGCTCACAACGGCCTTCATGTCACGCAGCGCCGTGAAGACGAGACGGTGCGGACATCCGGCGCAAAGCGAGGGAGGTCTTGGCGGCAAGTCCTCGCAGGGCGGATAGACCTCGGGAAGCCCAGCGCCGAAGGCCTGCTTGATAAGGGCGGGCGTGAGCTCGCCCGCCTCGGGCAGCGGAGATACCGGTGGTTGCTCGGTGGTGATACCGAGGGCATGGACGTGTTCGGCGAAGTAGTCACACGCCTCCTCGACGACGTAGAGATGATCGACGGCATCGGCGAATTCCCGGAGCTTGGCAGGTGGCAGCGGCCAGGAGAGGCCGAGCTTCAAGGTGCTTGCCTGCGGCAATGCCTCGCGCACGTGCTGGTAGACCGCGCCGCTCGCGATGATGCCAATGGACGTGTCGCGCAGTTCGATGCGGTTGAGGTCACTTGTGTCGGCAAGCTCCACGAGCTTGCGCGTGCGCTCGATGACGGCCTGCCTGCGACCACGCGCATACATGGGCATCATGACGTACTTGGAAGGGTCGGGCGTAAACTCGCGCAGTTCAACGTCAACACGCTCCTCGGAGCAGGAGACGAGCGACTTGGTATGCGCGATGCGCATCGACTCGCGAATCATGACCGGCGTGTCGAATTCCTCGGAAATCTCGAAAGCGCGCTGGATGAACTCATACGCCTCGGCACTATCGGCCGGCTCGAGCATCGGCACGCGGGCAAAGGCGGCGTAATTGCGCGAGTCCTGCTCGTTTTGCGAGGAGAACATCGAGGGGTCATCTGCGGCCAGGATGACGAGCCCGGCGTTGACACCGGTATTGCATGCGCTCAAAAGCGGATCTGCCGCGACGTTGACGCCAACATGCTTCATGGTCGCGAGACTTCGTGCCCCGCCCATGGCAGAACCAAGCGCGACCTCAAGGGCGACCTTTTCGTTGGGTGACCACTCGCAGTACACGTCATCGTAGGTAGAGAGGTTCTCGAGCGTCTCGGTCGAGGGGGTTCCCGGATAGCCGACGCCCACGCGTACGCCCGCTTCCCAGGCACCTTGGGCGATGGCCTCGTTTCCCGATAGGAGCTTCTGCATTATGTGTCCTTTCGAATGTCTAGCCCTCGTTCTCGAGCTCGACGATATTGGCAGCGCCGTAAATCTGGCGCAGCTTGGGTTTCTCGATCTTGCCCGTCGCGTTACGCGGGACTTCAGCGTAGATGTACTTGCGCGGACGCTTGTAGCGCGGCAAGGCCTGGCAATACTCCTCGAGCTCGCCCTCATGTAGCTCGACATCGGGTTTGAGCTCGACCACGGCAGCGGCGATCTCGCCGAGGCGCTCATCGGGCAAGCCGATGACGGCAACGTCCTTCACGGCCGGATGCGCTGCAAGATGATCCTCGATCTGCACGGGATAGATGTTCTCACCGCCGCTGATGACAACGTCCTTCTTGCGATCGACGAGCCAGATGAAGCCATCCTCGTCCTTGCGCGCCATATCGCCCGTGAGCAGCCAGCCGTTCTTGATGGATTCGTTGGATGCGTCGGGGTTGTTGTAGTAGCAGACCATGACACCCGGTCCCTTGACCCACAGCTCTCCGACTTCGCCATCGGGGACCTCGTTGCCCTCGTTATCGCAGATTTTGACAACCCAACGATACCCCGGCACGCCGATGGCACCGACGTGATCGATGTTCTCGACGCCAAGATGCACGCAGCCCGGACCGGTTGACTCTGACAAGCCGTAGTTGGTGTCGTATTGATGCGCGGGAAAGATCTCCTTCCAGCGCTTGATGAGGCTTTGCGGAACGGGCTGGGCGCCGATGTGCATGAGGCGCCACTGATCGAGCTCGTAGGCCGTAGGATCGATCTTGCCCTCCTCGATGGCAAGCAAGATGTCCTGCACCCAGGGAACAAGCAGCCAGACGATGGTGCAATGTTCATTGGAGACCGCATCGAAGATGCTCTGCGGCGTTACGCCGCGCAGGAGCACGGCCTTGGACCCGGAAATGAGGCTGCCGAACCAGTGCATCTTCGCACCCGTGTGATAGAGCGGTGGGATGCAAAGGAACGTGTCATCGTGTGTCTGGCCATGATGGTGCTGCTCCATCTCCGCTGCCTGGGTGAGGCTGCGATGATGGTGGAGGATAGCCTTGGGGAAACCCGTCGTGCCGCTCGAGAAGTAGATGGCGGCATCCTCGTCCTCGTTGAGAGGGATAGCCGGATCGGTGCTCGGGTAGTTGGCCGTGAGCTCGCGGTAGTTCTCGGCAAAGGTCGGACAGTCCTCCCCCACGTAGAAGAGCAACCTGCCGTGGGCGATCTCGGAGGCGATCTCCTCGATGCGTCCGGTGAATTGGGGACCGAAGACGAGTATGTCGACGTCTGCCTTCTTGATGCAGTAGGCGATTTCCTCGGCGGTATAGCGGAAGTTGAGCGGAACGGCAGTGGCGCCGCTCTTGAGTATGCCGAAGTAGATGGGCAGCCATTCAAGGCAGTTCATGAGCAGGATGGCAACCTTGTCGCCCTTCTTCACGCCACGTGAGAGAAGCAGGTTGGCGAAGCGGTTTGCCTTCTCGTCGAACACGCTCCAGGTAATCTCGCGCCTATAGGGCTCCGGATCGGTGCTCTCGATGAGGTCGTAGTCGCGCCAGGTGACGTGCTTGCGTTCGAGAACCTCGGGG
>USOR01000216.1 GCA_900556425.1 uncultured Coriobacteriaceae bacterium | reverse complement strand
TGGGAAGCGCGTTCGCGGCCTACGTCACGGCGGTCGACCATTGGATCGCCTTCGCCCTGCTCGCCTTCGTCGGCGGAAAGATGCTCTGGGACGCCTTCCATAGCGAGGGCGAGGAAGAGGACGAAACCTCCATGCAGAAGCTCGACCTGCGCGAGCTGTTCATGCTCGCCATTGCCACCAGCATCGACGCGCTGGCCGTCGGCATCAGCTTCTCGTTTCTGCAGATCGACATCGTGACTGCCGCGCTTATCATCGGCTGCACGACCTTCGTCCTCTCGCTTGTCGGCGTCGTCGTGGGCAACCGCTTCGGTGCGCGCTTCGAGAAGCCGTCGCAGATCGCGGGCGGTATCGTACTCATCGCCATCGGCCTCAAGATACTCCTCGAACATCTAGGCCTCATTGCGTTTTAGCCCCGTTTGAGCGCGTCATTAGCGTGACGCTGCGGTATGATGTGTCACTGTTTTATCTGACGCACGTATCTGACGGCACATCGGAGGTTGGCCATGCACGAGGCGTATGATCCGCATTCCATCGAACCCAAATGGCAGCAGTACTGGGCGGAGCATGAGCTATTCAAGCTTGACGAGGCATCCGAGCGTCCTGCGAAGTACGTGCTCGAGATGTTCCCGTACCCGAGCGGCGACATCCACATGGGCCATGTGCGCAACTACACGATTGGCGACGTCTACGCGCGTTACCTGCACATGAACGGCTACGACGTGCTGCATCCCATCGGATGGGACGCCTTTGGCCTGCCGGCCGAAAACGCCGCCATCAAGCATCATAGCCATCCGGCCACCTGGACCTTCGAGAACATCGACACCCAGATGGCGAGCTTCAAGCGCATGGGCCTTTCCTACGATTGGGACCGCACGGTCATCACGTGCAAGGAGGACTACTATCGCTGGGGCCAGTGGTTTTTCCTTAAGATGTACGAGAAGGGCCTGGCGTATCGCAAGTCCAACCCCGTCAACTGGTGTCCCGACTGCAAGACCGTGCTCGCCAACGAGCAGGTCGAGCAGGGCACGTGCTGGCGCTGCCATTCCACCGTCGAGCGCCGCGAGCTCGACCAGTGGTACCTCAAGATCACCGATTACGCCCAGGAGCTGCTCGACGACCTCGACAAGCTGCCTGGTTGGCCCGAGCGCGTCAAGCAGATGCAGGCCAACTGGATTGGCCGCAGCGAGGGCGCCGAGGTGAAGTTCACACTCTGCGATGAGGCGGGCGAGCCCACCGACGAGACCATCACCGTGTTCACGACGCGTCCCGATACGCTCTTCGGCTGCACCTTCTTCATGCTCGCGCCCGAGCATAAGCTCGTCGAGCGCCTGATCGCGGGCACCGAGTACGAGGCCGAGGTGCGCGAGGTGCAGAAGGTTGCGGCCGCTGCCACGGCCGTCGAGCGTACGATGGGCGACCGCGAGAAGCACGGCGCGTTCACGGGCCGCTATGTCATCAACCCCGTCAACGGTGCCAAGGTCCCGGTATGGGTTTCCGACTACGTGCTGACCGACTACGGCACTGGCGCCGTCATGGCCGTGCCCTGTGGTGACCAGCGCGACTTCGAGTTCGCGCGCAAGTACGGGTTGCCCATCCCGCCGGTCGTCGTGCCCGCAGACAGTCCGCTTGCCACCGAGCTCGCCGACGTGCGCGACCTCGAGGTGACCGACGTGGACTGGGACGAGGCCTTCAACGGCGATGGTATCATGGTGCAGTCCGGGCAGTTCACCGGCATGCCCGGCGGTCACGACTCGCAAGGCATGCAGGCGGTCATCGATTGGCTCGCCGAGCGTGGTCTGGGCCAGGGGGTCGTGAACTTCCGCCTGCGTGACTGGCTCATCAGCCGCCAGCGCTACTGGGGCAATCCCATCCCGATGATCTATTGCGACGAGTGCGGCCTGGTACCCGTTCCCGAACAGGACCTGCCAGTCATCCTCCCCATGGACATCGACATCGCCGCGGGCGAAACGCTCAAGGATTCCAAGGAGTTCTACGAGTGCACCTGCCCGGTGTGCGGCAAGCCCGCGCATCGCGAGACCGACACCATGGATACCTTTACGTGCAGCTCATGGTACTACCTGCGCTACACTGACCCGCATAACACCGAGCTTCCCTTCGCCAAGGACAAGGCGGACCGCTTCATGCCCGTCGACCAGTACATCGGCGGTATCGAGCACGCCATCTTGCACCTGCTGTACTCGCGCTTCTGGACCAAGGTCGCGCGTGATGCCGGCATGCTCGACTTCGATGAGCCGTTCACCAACCTGCTGTGCCAGGGCATGGTCAAGGACTCCAAGGGCGAGACGATGTCCAAGTCCAAGGGCAACGTCGTATCGCCCGAATCGCTTATCGACGAGTATGGCGTCGACGTCGCCCGCGCCTGCATACTGTTCATGGCTCCGCCCGACAAGGACCTGCAGTGGGACGACAAGAGCTGTGCGGCCATGGCGCGCTTCCTCAAGCGTGCGTGGGGGCAGGTGTGGTCGCTGGCCGATGCCGCTGGCCCGGCCGATGACGGGCAACTCGCCAAGGAGCTCAACCGCCAGATGCATGCGACCATCAAGAAGGTGGGCGCCGACATCGAGCGCTTCAACTTCAATACGGCGCTCGCGTCGATCATGGAGCTCTCCAACACGACGGCCGATTACCTCAACGCCACGGCGGAGGATGCGCGCGACAAGGAGCTGTGCCGTGCAGTCGCCACGACGCTCGTGCTGCTGCTCGCTCCCTATGCGCCGCACTGGGCCGACGAGCTGTGGACCGAGGCGCTCGGCAACGAGGGCAGCGTCTATGACGTCGCCTGGCCGAGCTTCGACGAGGAGGCCACGAAGGCCGACGAGGTGGAGCGCGCCGTCATGATCGGCGGCAAGGTGCGCGGCCACATC
>USOR01000215.1 GCA_900556425.1 uncultured Coriobacteriaceae bacterium | reverse complement strand
GCACCTCAACGGCGATAAGGAGAAGGCGGAAAAGCGCATCGAGGAACTCGAGAAGCGCCTTGCCGCCGCCCACGAGCGCGTCAGCTTTTGCGAGTACGTTATCGAGCATCCCGAGGAAACCGAGGCCATGGCCGCGCGCATCGAGGAGAACGAGAGGACGGCAGCTGCGATGGAAGCGCAGGTCAGCAGCCTCGAGTCCAAGCATGCGCTTAGCAAGGCGGCATCGGGGAAGGCGCGTGCCGTCGTCATCGTCGCGGCAATCGCCTTCGTCATCTTCGTCATTTTCCTTCTCGTCATCTCAAACCGATAGGAGCAATCTCATGGCGTATCTTCCCGTCGCACAGGAAACCATCTGGCAGCAGTCCGACAGCATCGACCTGGCCAAGACGGCCGTGCTTGTCGTTGACGTGCTCGGAGGGTCGAATCCCGTCCTGCCCGTCCTCGAGGAGATGGTGTCGAACAGCGCCGCCATTACGAAAGCCGCACGTGCGGCGGGCGTGCCGGTCGTATTTGTTGACGATGCGCATATTCCCGGCCTGGACCGTGAGCTCGAGCTGTGGGGCGAACACGGCATCGTCGACACCGAGGACGCACAGCCCGCGGCGGCGCTTGAGCCGTGCGCGAGCGATTACATCATCCCGAAGCGTCGTTACGATGGCTTCTTCCAGACCGACCTTGATCTGACCTTGCGCGAGCTTGGCGTTGACACGCTCATCGTCGTAGGCGCGGATACCAACATCTGCGTGCTCCAGACGCTGGCAGGAGCGTACTTCCGCGGCTACAAGACCATCGTTGCCGCCGATGCGACGGCCACCTTCCTCATCGGTACGCAGGAATATGCCCTCGACTACTTCTCACGTTGCTATGACTCGCGCGTGGTCGACACCGCCCGCGTGCTCGCGTATCTTGCCGACTAGATGAGCGCTCGCAACAGCCAGGGACGGGGGACGCTTCCCATCATCGGCATCGTGCCAACGCAGATGCCCGAAGATCACATCTTCCGCGTGAATGACCACTACATCAACTCCATCGTGCTTTCCGGTGGCGTGCCGCTCATATTTCCACTCTCGCAAGACCGTCGAGTCTACGAGCGCCTATTGCCCATCGTCGATGGCTTCGTGCTCACGGGCGGCCAGGACGTTGACCCGGAGCGCTACGGGGTTTCGCCGGATGCCGATGACTACGAGAAGCTTGGCGAAATCACGCCGCTACGCGATACCGTCGAGGAGCTCATTCTCGATTTCGCGCATCGCTTCGACGTGCCGACGCTCGGCATTTGCCGGGGCATGCAGACCATGAACGTGCACTATGGCGGGACGCTTTACGTCGATTTGCCCGCTCAGTACGATGGCGTTGATTCCCTTACGCGAAAGCCCATCCTGCATTGGCAGGTCGAGGAGCCGACAGAGGCGGCCCATTACATCGACGTAAAGCGCGGATCGCGCCTGCATGGCATACTCGGAGCGGACTCTTCGGCAGCGAACTCGTTTCATCACCAGGGCGTGCGCATGGTTGCCGATGGCTTCATGCCGGTTGCGTATGCATCGGATGGCCTCATCGAAGCCATCGAGGCCATCGACAAGACCTTCATGCTCGGAGTGCAATGGCATCCCGAGTTTTTCCTCGGCGAGAAGCACATGGGAAACCTCTTCAATGCGCTCGTCGAGGAGGCGGTCCGGGCACGCATGAGCGGACGCCTGGATGCAGATGCCCAACGGGAGTTTTTCTCGCGCTAGTTAAAGCTCGTCTTTGTCAAGCGCGACGAGGGCTTCGACGAGCTCGGGCCTCATGCGCCAGATGTAATCGCCTGGGCGATTGTCCGTCTCGTTGGCATTGCGCCCGATGAACATGATTGGCCACCATGAACCCTTGAAGTTACCGCGCTCCATCTCGCGTGCGACGTTGCGCGCGTAGGTGCGTAGAAGGCTGCTGTAGTATTCGCGATCGTGCAGGAACTGGTTAGCGAGCTCCTCGGTAGTGACCTCATCGCCGTTTTCGTGGATAAACTTGAGCACCTTGATGATTTCCGGCGTGGTGAGCTCCTCGTCTTTGAGGATGGTGATCCACTGGTGGATGCTCATATCGGGGTCGTAGTCGATCGCATAGGGCCACCAAGCCGAATCGTCGGCAGCCTTGTAGGAGCGCGCCGCAATCTCGAAGAAGGGCTCATCGCACACGGCGGCGACTTCCTTGAGGAGGCGCACGTAGCGCGCCCCCTTCATCACGATGGGGGTGTTGATGCCGAATTGGCCATGGAGGTATTCACGGCTCTTCTCGCCGAAGGGAAGGTAGAACGTGGGACGCATCCAATAGAGGGTGCGCGTGAGGCGCGCCTTCGTGATGCCGTCTTGCTTGTGGACCGTGTCGAAGAGCTCGCAGAACTTCGCGAACGTCTCCTCGTCGCGCTCGCCTTGGTCGGCAAACTCAAGGGCGGTCTCGAAGAGGCGCCAGCAATCGTCCACGCCCTGGTCCGAGTCATCGAAGTACTGCCAGTGCTCCTGGTTGGAGCAAGGAATGCCGATGAAATCATGGGGTAGGGGGGCGTCTACGCCAAAGCGCTGCATGATGGTCTCGATCGCGCTCCTGCGGTCGACCTCGATCATGGAACGATTGAAGGCAGTGAAGAACGTGAAGGGGTCGATGTTGGTTCGCTCGTCATCGCCCGTGATCTCGGCAAAGACGCTCAGAATCTCGCCTCGGTTGTACTTGCGCGCAAGGAGCGCGTCAGCGATCGCCTCGTATGCGGGAATCCAGGTGAAAAGTTCTTGTGACACGGTTCACGTCCTTTACAGTGGCTCGCGAATGATAAAATCTAAGCAATAATTTTATCGCGAACCCGGGTGCGGGCATAGAACCAATTACCTGGCTGGTACAAAGCGACAGCCTCGATGA
>USOR01000214.1 GCA_900556425.1 uncultured Coriobacteriaceae bacterium | reverse complement strand
CGGAGTAACGCTGCCGGGCTTGCAGAGAACCTGGCCACGGACGATGTCCTCGCGCTTAACGCCACGGAGCAAGCAGCCGATGTTGTCGCCAGCCTGAGCCTCGTCGAGGAGCTTGCGGAACATCTCGATGCCGGTGCAGACGGTGTTGGAGGTTTCGCGGATACCAACAATCTCCAGCGGGTCGTTAACATGCAGAACGCCACGCTCAACACGGCCGGTAGCAACGGTGCCACGACCGGTGATGGTCATGGTGTCTTCAACAGCCATGAGGAAGGGCTTGTCAACGTCGCGCTCCGGAGTAGGAATGTAGCTATCAACTGCTTCCATGAGCTCCCAGATCTTGTCCTGATAAGCAGCATCGCCTTCAAGAGCCTTGAGAGCAGAACCGCGGATGATTGGGGTGTCGTCTCCAGGGAACTCATAAGAGGAGAGAAGTTCGCGAACTTCCATCTCAACGAGCTCGAGGAGACGGGCATGCTCGAACGTGTCGTGGTCGAAGACAAGCCCCTGTGGGTCGACTATCTCCTCACGCCAGACGGCATCAGCATGGCAAACCTCCTGTATCTCATTCGCGATTGGGGCGTCGTGCACCGCAACTTCTCGGTTGAGGCACTCAAGCAAACGAAGGGCTCCCTCAACGATGGGAAGCTCGAATACGGCACCGGGGGTGAGGACGGCAAGATCGATAAGACGCGCGAGCACATTGTCTGGTACTTCGACACCGCGTGTGACGAGGACGAGGCAGAAGAATAGACCAGCTAAAGGTAAGGAGAAACGATGGGCAAGAGGTTCGAGGATAAAGTGGCCGTGGTGACGGGCGCGGCAAACGGCATTGGCCATTGCATTGTCTGCCGCCTTCTCGAAGAGGGTGCCAAGGTTGCGGCGCTCGATATCGAGGGTGACACGTTGGTACGCGAATTCGAGGGCAACGAGAACATCACGATCTATCCCCTCGACGTTGCCGATTACGCCATGTGCAACAAGGTGGTAGACGAGGTGCTCGAGGCATACGGGCATATCGACATCCTTTTCAGCAACGCGGGCATCATCAAACGCGGGAGCGTGCAGAGCACGACCGAGGAGGAATGGCGGCGCGTCATCGACATCAACCTCAATGGATGCTTTTGGATGGACCAGGCCGTGGCGAAGTCGATGATCGAACGCGGAATCAAGGGTGCCATCGTCAACACGAGCTCATGCACGTCGCGCACGGTCTCCAAGAACACCGGCGCGTACGCCGCCAGCAAGGCGGGTGTGTCCCAGCTGACCAAATGGCTCGCCTTGGAGCTTGCCGAACATGGAATCCGCGTCAATGCCTTCGGGCCGGGCACGAGCATGACGCGCATTACCGAGGGCACGAGGAATGACCCCGAGCGCAACGCGCAGTTTCTCGCCAACATTCCCATGGGCCGCTATGGCGCTCCCGAGGAGGCCGCAAACGTCGCGCTGTTCCTGGCAAGTGACGACGCTTCCTACGTTACCGGCGAGACCTTGGTTGAGGATGGCGGCTTCACGCTGTTCTAGGACATTGGAGGAATCAATCCATGGGTGGCTTCGAAAAACTTATGTCTCCGCTGGAGATCACGCCGAAGATTATCTTCAAGAACCGCATCATGAAGACGGGCCAGTCAACGTTTCGCTGGAACGATGACGGCACCGCCGATGGAAGCGCGGCAATCGGTTTGTACGAGAGCATCGCCGCAGGCGGCGCGGCGGCCGTGGTCATCGGCGGCGTTATGTGGGATGACATGCCCGGGCGCTACTGCAACGTCTGGGATGACAAGTTCATCCCGGGCTTGACCGAGCTCGCGGAGGCCGTGCATCGCCATGACAGCTATATCATAGGCCAGCTCCACCATGGTGGGCCTTCCGCGGCCGTGCTCGGCGAAGGGCGACCCTTCAGCTCGTCGACAATTGAGACCGAGGACCTTCCCATTCCCGAACCCGAGGGGCGCGCGACACGCGGGCTCTCGGTCGAGGAGATTCACGAGAAGGAGAAGCTCATCGTCGAGGGCGCCGTGCGCATGAAGAAGGCCGGATTTGACGGTGTCGAGGTGCATGCCGCACATGGATACCTGCTCAACAGCTTCCTCAGCCCCATATGGAACAAGCGCGATGACGAGTATGCCTTCGAGAACGTGGCCAATCGCACGCGTGTCATGGCAGAGCTCTACCAGATGATTCGGCAGGCATGCGGTCCCGACTTTCTCATCGGCACGCGCATCAACGGCATCGAGTTCTCGCCCTTGACGGGAAATAACGGTATCACGCCCGACATGGCGCGCGACACCGCCATAGCGCTCGAGATGATTGGATACCAATACATCAGCGTGACCGGATATGGTTATGGCGAGCTTCCGTTCCGCTTCATTCCGGATTACTTTCCGTATCCCGACCCCGAGCCCCACATGCGTCCTTACATGAAGGACTACGAGGACATGGGACTGCTGCTTCCGGCGGCAAAGTACATCCACGATGCCGTCAAGGTGCCTGTCGTGTGCGTCGGTCGTATGGACGAGGTCAAGGGCGAGCGCGCGCTCGAGGAAGGCTATGCCGATATCATCGGCTTTGGCCGCTATCTATGGGCAGACCCCGAGTTTCCCAACAAGGTGAAGGAGGAACGCATCGACGAGATTCGCCGGTGCAATCGCTGCGGGTCGTGTCAGGACCCGCTCGTCTCACCGCGTATCTGCCGCGTGAATCCCGCGCTCGGGCGCGAGAAGGAGCTCGAGCTCAAGCCCGCTGAGACAAGGAAGAAGGTAATGGTCATCGGCGGAGGTCCTGCTGGCATGCAGGCGGCCATTGACGCGGCGGCTCGCGGTCATGACGTGGACTTGTACGAGAGGTCCGGCGAGCTGGGTGGCAGGCTCAAGCTGGCATCGATGATCAAGG
>USOR01000213.1 GCA_900556425.1 uncultured Coriobacteriaceae bacterium | reverse complement strand
ATACGCGAGGAGCTTGAGCGCACGGCAGCCGCAAGCGTCGAGACGGAGTTCCTCGAGAAGCTCGGACGCGAGGGCGTTGTCCTGGGCGAGCGCATGTACGAGATGAGCGCGGCGTCGATGCGCACCATAGCTGAGCTACCAGCACGTAAGGCGGCATTCATAGCAGCGGCCTTTCTCTTCAAGGCGATGGCCATGCAGGGATTTGCACCTGCAACGCGCGAATGCGCACTCTGTGGCACACCCATCGAGCAGGTGAAAGCCTTCGACGTGAGTTATGGTGGCGCGCTCTGCGATGACTGCCTTGGGCGACTCGGGATCTGCACGACCATCGACTCGCGGGCTGCGGCTTGGATCGAGGCGTTGCTGTTCTCGACCTTCGCCCAGATTGCCGATATCGAATCCTATCCCGAAATCGAATTGCTCGATCTTGCCCACATGTGGGTCTGCGAGCATGCGGGATTCGAGCTCAAGAGCATCGCCTTTCTCAAGACGCTTCTGATGGGATGAGACGCATTCGCCACAATCGGCTATTTCCGTCACCCACGTTTCCGTGAGCGACTAGCCCCGTATAAACGTCACAAGGAACCTGTCTTCTCCCTGGCGCAGTGTGCCGTTTGCTGCGATTTACGAGTCCCTGCGAATTCGTGGTGTACGTGCATCCCTTTTAGGCTACAATGCCACGGTACGAAACTTTACTACGCTAGAGTGATGTAGGGAGAGAAAGATGAAGAAGAAACTCGTATCGATTGCGCTTGCATGCTGCATGCTCTGTTTTGGCGCCCTTGCCCTGACGGCATGTGGTGGGAGTGCTGCATCTTCGAGCAGCGCGGCTGGAAATAACGCACCTGAGGACAACGTCTTTATTGTCGGTTTCGATCAGAGCTATCCGCCGTACGGCTTCAAGGACACCACGACGGGCGAGTTCACCGGTCTCGATCTCGATCTTGCCAAGGAGGTTTGCGATCGTAACGGCTGGACCTTCCAGGCCGAGCCGATTGACTGGGATGCCAAGGACGCGCTCATCAACCAGGGCAACATTACCTGCATCTGGAACGGCTTCACCTACGAAGGCCGTGAGAACGATTACTCCTTCACCGACATGTACATGATCAATGGCCAGGTCATCGTCGTTAAGGCTGACAGTGGTATCAACTCGCTGGCCGATCTTGCCGGCAAGACCGTCATGACGCAGGTCGATTCTGCTGCTCTCGAGGTACTCGATGGTGACGAGAAGAGCCTGCAGGATACCTTCGCTGGTGGCAAGGTGGAGACGATCGGCGATTACAATAACGCCTTCATGCAGCTTGAGAGCGGTATGGTCGATGCCGTTGCCTGCGATCTGTCCATCGCACAGTATCAGATGGCCGCCAAGCCGGGCGTGTTTAAGATGCTCGACGAGCAGCTCTCCAGCGAGCATTATGCCGTTGCCTTCAAGAAGGGCAACGACGGCCTCGCCGACCAGGTTACCGCGACGCTCAAGGAGATGGACGCCGACGGTACGGTCAAGGAGATTTGCGAGAAGTACTCTGCTGACGGTATCAGCTACGAGAACTGGTGCCTGGGCAAGTAAGCTCGCTTCATATCCTGAAACCTGCGGGGCGGTCGTCTTGAGGCCGCCCCGTCGTACGCTGTAGACGAGGTGATGCGTGTGGATCCTGCATTTATGCAGATGATGTCGGTGGTACTGCCCGATTTGGGTGCGGGCTTTGTGTTGTCGCTCGAGATATTCGTCGTGACACTTGTCGGAGCGCTGCCGCTTGGCATCGTCATTGCCCTTGCGCGCATGAGCAAGTTCAAGCCGCTCTCGCTCGTGGCGCGCGTCTACATCTCCTTCATGCGTGGAACGCCCCTCATGCTCCAGCTCATGGCCCTCATGTTCGGACCGTATTACCTTTTTGGCATTAACATGGGTTCAGGCTGGAAGTTCGGGGCCTGTGCCATTGGCTTCATTCTTAACTATGCGGCCTACTTTGCCGAAATCTATCGTAGCGGCATTCAGTCCATCCCCGTGGGACATTACGAGGCGGCCGAAGTGCTCGGGTACTCGCGTGCCCAGACTTTCTTCTACATCGTGTTACCCCAGGTCATCAAGCGTATCTTGCCGGCCATGGGTAACGAGATCATCACGCTGGTCAAGGACACCTCGCTTGCCTTCGTGCTCGGCATCGCCGAGATGTTTACCGAAGCCAAGGCGCTTGCCGCGTCCTTCGTGAGCATGATTCCTTATGTCATCGCCGCGGTCATCTACTGGTTCTTCACGCTCGTCGTCGAGTTCATATTGAACAAGGCCGAGAAGAAACTCGCGTACTACCATGACTAGGGGAGAGGAGATAGCACCCATGTCCAAGGAGATTCTCTCCCTCAAGAACGTCGAGAAGAGCTTTGGCGACACGATGGTCCTCAAGGATATTAGCCTCGAGGTCACACAGGGCGAGGTCGTGAGCATCATTGGATCGTCCGGTGGTGGCAAGTCGACGTTGCTTCGCTGTGCGACGTTACTCGAGACCTTCGAGCGCGGTTACCTGGCCTACGAGGACATCGTCGTGGCCAAACCCGGACCCGACGGTCGAGCGGTCTACGCAGACAAGGCCACGCTCAAGAAGGCACGTTCGAAGTTCGGGCTCGTGTTCCAAAACTTCAATCTCTTCCCGCATCGCACGGTGCTGCAAAACGTCATGGACGCGCCCGTGCGCGTGCAGAAGGTCGACAAGGAGCAGGCGCGCATCATGGCGGTCGAGCTTCTCGAGAAGTTTGGCTTGGCTGGCAAGGAGGACATGGTTCCAAACGAGCTCTCGGGAGGCCAGCTTCAACGTGTCGCCATTGCCCGCGCGTTATGCACGAAGCCCGATATCCTGTTCTTTGACGAACCCACAAGTGCGCTTGACCCGGAGATGGTCGGCGAGGTGCTGGACGTTATGAAGCAGCTGGCCAAAGAGGGGATGACCATGGCCGTGGTG
>USOR01000212.1 GCA_900556425.1 uncultured Coriobacteriaceae bacterium | reverse complement strand
GTTGCCATACGCGGCGGCGTTATGGCGCAGGTAATCGGTGATGGGCACGGTAACCTCTATTCCCGCTCGATTATGGGCTTACTTGACGCGCTTGAAGACCATGTCGAAGGTGCCGATCTGGACATGCGTGCCCGGTACGAGCTCCGCCTCGTCCACAATCTTGCCATCGACCCAGGTACCGTTAGTCGAATCGGCATCCATGATCTTGGCGTGTGCGCCGTCGATAACGATGGTCGAGTTGTGACGCGAAACCGTCATGTTGCTGAGGAAAATGTCGCACTTAGGGTCGCGTCCGATGGTGAAGGTGCCATCACCAAGCGCGAAGCTCTCCCCCGCGTAGGGGCCGGAAAGCACCTCGAGCTCGGGTGTGGAGCTCTCGAGCTCGTATACTTGCTCGTCGACCTGCGTCACGACGGGGTTGAAGGTTTGCGTTGCCCCGACGAACTTGAAGCCGCAGCGTGGGCATGAAGTTTGCGAACCATCGACGGGCTCATTGCAGATGGGGCAGACAAAACTGGAAGCAGGCACGATACATCCTTTCAAATGCCAAAACACATGGCAGCTATTCTAGCACCGCAATGCGATACGTCAGGAACCATAACCATAGACCGCAGCATTGTATGCAGCGACGTAATCGCGAATGTCCATTTCAAGTTCGGCGTTCATGCCCTGACCAGCCGTGCTCTGCACACGCTCGACTTCGGGCGCCTGCGCGTAGACGGTGCTCTGGGCTACGCATTGGTCGCCGGTGATCACGCCGACGCAGCGCACGAGCGAGGTAATGACCGAAGTGACGGGTGACGGTCCCATCTTGTCCTCGAGCGCGACGAGGGGAACCGAAGCGACGATGTTCTCGCCCTGACGCCAGGTGATGGTGCCGACGGTATCTCCCTTGGCAACGCCATCGGGCTTGTCGGTGAGGCGCACGTCAATCGCGATGTCACCGTTGAAGTCGAAGACCATGCCCGTTACTTCCTCCAAGACGCCCGCCTTTACGGTCTTATCGAGAAAGCCGCTCATGGGGGCATCGACGAGCACCTGCCCGGCAGACGCGAGCGTGTACGGGCGATAATGGGTGAAGCCCCAATCGAGAAGCTTGTAGGCATCGATGAATCGCTGAACCTCGTCGGTGGAATCGAGCACGACGGCGTAGAGCTCGACACCGTTCTTGCTGGCGGCAGCCGCGAGGCATTGGCCCGCCTTGTTCGTGAAGCCGGTCTTGACGCCGATGCAGTCATCCCAGGTGGCGAGCAGCGCGTTGGTCGTGAGCAGCTCCTTGGGCTCTCCGCTCAGGTTGAGCGTGCAAGACTTCATGCCGACGATCTCGCGGAAGGTCGGGTCCTGCATGGCATAGCGCACGATGACGCTGATGTCTGCGGCAGATGAATAGTGATTCTCGGCGTCGAGGCCGTGCGGGTTCTGGAACTGAGTGTTCACGAGACCCATCTGCTGGGCCTTCGCGTTCATCATCTGAACGAATTCCTTCTCGCCACCCGCAATGCCCTCGGCGATGGCCATGGAGGCATCGTTACCCGAGTGAACGAGGAGACCGGAGACGAGGTCGCGCAACGTGACCTGTTGTCCGGCAACCAGTCCCGCGCTCGACTCTCCCACGGATGCCGCACGAGGCGAAACGGTGAAGACTTCGTCAAGGTCACCGTTTTCGAGCGCGACTATTGCCGTCATCGTCTTGGTGATGGAGGCCATCGCGCGATGCTCGTCTTGCCCACGCGCCCACAGGACGTTACCGTCCTCATCGACGAGTATGCCGTAGGGAGACTCGATAGCCGGAGCCTCGGTGATGTTCATGCCGCGGTCGTTGACCGTTGACTGTCCGACGTAGTCGTTTCCGTTGATGGCAGCATGGGCAGTGCCCGGCGCAACAAGGCACAGTGCGCACGCAAGCACGAGCGCAAGCGCGATGTCGGCAAGCGAGGTCAGGTGCCCACGCTGACGCGCAAGCACCTGCATCTTCGAGCCTATGTCATGCGGGCTGACTTGCATGGATCTCCCTTGCGACTACTGCGCGATCTTGTAGAGGTCCTCGGGATGAAGCACCTTGAAGCCGGCCCCTTCGAGTGTGCCAATCGCAGACTCGTCGACCTTGAAAGCGACCGTCGCGCCCTTGTCGGCATCCGCAAAGCAATAGCAATACTCGATGTTGATGCCGGCGTTATCGAGCGCGTCGAGCACGCTGGCGAGGCCGCCCGGAACATCAGGCACTTCGACGGCGACGACCTTCGTGAGGTTAGCCGTGAATCCGGCTTCGGAAATGGCTGCGACCGCACCCATCGGGTCATCGCAGATGATGCGCGCGATGCCGTAGTCGGTCGTGTCTGCCAGAGCCAGCGAGTGCATCTGGATGTCCGCGTCACCCAAGGCGCGGCACAGTGAGGTGAGACGGCCCTTTGTGTTCTCGAGAAATACCGTAAGCTGGTCAATCATTACTTGTCCTCCCCATCACGCAGGTCAACGATGCGCACGGCCTTGCCCTCGGAGCGCTGGATGGTGTGCGGCTCGACGATCTTTATATTGATGCTGACGGCGAGCTCGTCCTTGAGCGCCTGTTGCATGCGACGTTGCAGTTCTTCGATCTTGCGAATCTCGTCAATCGGGAAATCGGGATTGATTTCGATCTTGAGCGTGGCGATGTCGAGACCACCTTCGCGCGTGAGCTCGATCTGATACCAGTCCGCGATCTCGGGGAACGCGGCGCATACGTTCTCGATCTGGCTCGGGAACACCTGGACGCCACGGACCTTGAACATGTCGTCAGTGCGGCCATGCAGACGGTCGATGCGACGATGCGTGCGACCACAGCCGCACTCGCCGGGCATGATGCGCGTGATGTCACGCGTGCGGTAGCGCACGACCGGCGAAGCCTCCTTGGTGAGCGTGGTGATGACGAGCTCGCCCCATTCCCCTTCGGGAACCGGCTTGAGCGTCTCGGGGTCCAAAATC
>USOR01000211.1 GCA_900556425.1 uncultured Coriobacteriaceae bacterium | reverse complement strand
ACTCGCCAGTCACGAGCGCCTTCGCGTTCTCGATGCGCGCGATGCCTTGCGCGACGCGGAACATGAGGCGCCGGTAGAGTACGATGCGCAAGTTGGGCGGGCACTCGCTTGCGATAGCCTTCTGGTAGTTGCCGAAGGGAATCGTGTAGATGCGGCCGATACCACCTGCCGGCGCAAGCGCATGCGCAAGGTCATCGACGATGTACTCGCTCGCGTCATCGGTCACGGGGGCACCCGAGAAGTGGACGCCCACGACGACGGCGCCACGCTTCATGAGCTTCCAGGTGGCAACGGGACTATCGATGCCACCGGACATGAGACTCACGACCTTGCCGGCCGTTCCCACGGGCAAGCCGCCGATGCCACGATCGCTCCGCGAGAAGACATAGGCGCTGCCCTGGATGATCTCGACGTGAACCTTGACGTCCGGGTCCTTCATCTTGACCTTCTTGTCGGGGGCAAAAGCGCACAGATGCGCCCCAACGAGCTGGTTGAGCTGCATGGAGTCGATGGGATAATCGGTGTTTGAGCGGCGCGCGACGACCTTGAAAGACTCGAACTCACCGCAATCCATCATCGCGAGCTCGGCGCAAAGGTTATATTCCTCGGGGTCGCGTGCGCAGCGCCAGCCACGTGACACACGTGCGACGCCAGGAACCTGCAGCAGAATCCGTGCAGCCGGTTCGAGGTCTTCCGCATTTTCGAACACGACGAGAAGATGCCCGGAGATACGGCATATCTCCTTGGTGTCAAAAGCAACGAGCGCCGCCTCCATGTTGCTGAGGAGACGGTGCTCGAAAGAGGCACGATTGCGACCCTTGAGGCCGACCTCGTGATAATGAACGAGGCAGATACGCTCGAACAAGCGCTCCTCCTAGCTCTTGTCGTTCATGAAAGCCGTTTTGTCGTAGGAGACCTCGCCACGGGCAATCTCCTCCATGGCAAGAGACAACGGCTTACGACCCGCGAACTCGGCGATTTCGCTGACAGACTGCAGGGCGACGGCGCGATCGCGCTGGCCACGCATCATGTCGTTGATATCACGCGCACGCTTGGAGGCGATAGCGCAAAGCAGATACTTGTCTTCGTGGGTCTTATCGAGAAGGGTGTCAATGCGTGGTTCGACGATAGACATATGCGGTAAGCTCCTCAAATGAACGAGTTGTTTTTGAATCGACCTAGCATTCTAACACGCGCGCAAGCTCTTTGGTAGCCCCCTGTACGTCATCGTTAACGATGACGTAATCGTACCTCTCCGCAGCCTCCATCTCGCCAGCCGCATTGGCAAGACGCTGGGCGATGACCTCCTCGGATTCGGTCCCGCGGCCACGTAGCCTGCGCTCGAGTTCCTCGATTGACGGAGGGGTGATGAATATGAGCTTGGCCTGCGGGATCTTATCGAGCACCTGGAAGGCGCCTTGGACGTCAATCTCGAGCAGGACGGTATCCCCCTTCGCAAGATGCTCCTCGATGGGAGCAAGGGGCGTGCCGTAATAGTTGGAATGCACCTTGGCCCACTCGATGAAGCCGTCCTCTTCGATGGTGTTCTCGAACTCCTCGATGGTGAGAAAATGATAATGCACGCCGTCAATCTCGCCCTCGCGGGGCTGACGCGTCGTGGCGGATACCGACAGCGCGATGTGAGGGCACTCTTTCAGCAGCGCGGAGACGAGTGTCCCCTTGCCCGCTCCCGAAGGGCCCGATATGACGTAGAGCGTTCCTTGACCCATGGATACACCAGCCTCTAGTCGAGCTCGGCGGCAATCTCTTCGAACGCGGCGACAGGGTCTGCCGCACGCGTGATGGGACGACCGATGACAAGGTGCGAGGCACCTGCCGCAAAGGCCTCGGCGGGTGTGGCAACTCGACTCTGGTCGCCCAACGCAGCGCCCTTGGGTCTGACTCCCGGCGTGATGATAATGGCATCGGGACCGAGAAGCTCCCTCATCTGGCCCGCCTCCATGGGAGAGCACACGATGCCGTCAAGCCCTGCCTCGAGTGCAAGTGTGGCGAGACGCTCAACCTGCTCGGCAGGCGACACGTCGATGCCAACGGAGGCGAGCTGGTCGGCGTCCATGCTTGTGAGCACCGTAATCGCACAGACCGCCGGAACATTGTCCTCATGGCCGGCATCGGCAGCACCCCTGCGCGCGCCGCGCTCGGCAGACTCGAGCATGAGCTCGCCGCCACTCGCGTGCACGGTGAAGAGGTCTGCACCAGCTTGCGCGATGGAGCTGGCAGCGCCATAGACCTGATGGGGAATATCATGCAGCTTGAGGTCGAGAAAGACCTTGAAGCCGAGCTTGTGCATCGTGTTCACGATGGAGGGGCCGACTGCGTAATACAAGGTCATGCCGATCTTCACCCACCGGGCATGCCCCGCGAGCTTCTCGCCGAGCACGACGGCCTCATCACCCGAGCAGTCGAGCGCGACAATGATGCGGTCTTTGGCAGCTTCGCTCTTCCATTCCATATGCGCTATACCTCCAATGCTCCAATGAGCTCGCTTATTCGTGAGACGCCATTTTCCTCGCAATATGCAATCATTCCGTCGAGCACGTGCACGCTTGCAAGCGGATCGACGAAGTTCGCCGCACCCACAGCCACCGCCGTCGCACCGGCAAGCACGAACTCAATCGCATCTTCACCAGACGAGATACCGCCCATGCCGATGATGGGGATGTCGACGGCGTTGTACGTCTCCCATACCATGCGTAACGCAACGGGCTTGATAGCGGGGCCAGACAGACCACCTACGACACGTGCCAGCTTGGGTTTGCGGCGCTTGGCATCAATCGCCATGCCAAGCAGGGTGTTGATGAGACTCACCGCATCGGCACCGGCCGACTCGACGGCCTTGGCGATGACGGTGATATCGGTGACGTTGGGGGTGAGCTTCACGATAAGGGGGCGCTTCGTGCACTGACGCACGGCTGCGGTCACCTGCGCGGCCTGTTCCGGG
>USOR01000210.1 GCA_900556425.1 uncultured Coriobacteriaceae bacterium | reverse complement strand
ATGCGGCGATAAGTCGCCACGCCGTAGCGCGGAATCTCGTTGAGGATGACGGGGAGATACTTGGCGGAGATGTTGTCCGCGTCGATGAGGAGCGCGAGACGCGGCTCATCGTTTACTTCGTCGTGCATGGTGTGTCCGTTTCCGTATGCGAATACATAGTGACGTAATTAATCTCGCTCATGATAGCTCATGTAAAATCCTGTTCTGTAAACCGACAGGAAATGAGTACAACTCGTCAACTGCCTCGTGGGCACGAGGCACAAGACGAGGCGGGAGGAGAGGCGCATGGCCGAGTTACAGCCCGAGGAGATAAACGCAATCAAACCGGATTGCCTTTCAGGCACGGCACTCGAGCAGAAGGCCGAGGCCGTCGGTCTTGCGAAGACCCAGATGGAAATCGGCCGCACCATCGTGCTCGCGCTCATGGCCGGCATGCTCATCGGCAGCGGTGCGCTGTTCATGACTTGCGTGAAGGCAGACCCGACACTCGGCTTTGCCGCGTCCAACATCCTCGGCGGCTTTTGCTTCTCGCTCGGCCTTATCTGCGTCATCGTTGCGGGTGCCGAGCTCTTCACGGGCAATTGCCTCATGGTCATGGGTGCGGCGAGCAAGCGCTTTGCCTGGGTCAAGGTCCTGAAGAACTGGGTCGTCGTCTGGCTCGGCAACTTCGTGGGCTCGCTCGTGCTCGTCGGCATCGTCTTCGGCTGCTCCATCATGGCCATCAAGGCGGGGGACAATACCATCGGCGCCCAAATGGTCACGGTCGCATCGGGAAAGATTGGCCTTGATCCTGGTCAGATCATCTTCCGCGGCATCATGTGCAATTTCCTCGTCTGCCTCGCGGTGTGGATGGGCTTTGCCGGGCGCACGGTCATCGACAAGATCTTCACGACGATCTTTCCCGTCATGGCATTCGTCGCCATGGGCTTCGAGCACTGCGTGGCCAACATGTTTCTGCTGCCCATGGGCGTCGTTGCCGCGGCATGCGGCTTTGGCACCGAGGCGCAGATGGCGTTGTGCAACTGGGGTGGCGTGTTCTACAACATCGGATTCGCCACTCTGGGCAACATCATCGGCGGCTGCATCTTCGTCGGCCTCGTCTACTGGTTCGGCTATCGCAAGAAGGCGTAAGGACGGGGTGACAGGGGGACGGGGGTTCTGTCACATCCATGGATGTGACAGAACCCCCGTCCCCCTGTCACCCCTCAAATGAGACAACGTTAGGTGGGGCCCCGTCTCATTCTCCCTGTCTCCCTAGCAGCCTGGAGAGACCGGATTGACGGAGCCGCCAAAGGTGACGGGGGCTTCGTAGTATTCCGCATCAAGCGTCGGGATCATCTCGTCGGGCGTCCGTTCCGATGCGATTTCGCGCTCGGCACCTGCAAAGTCCAGTAACGCCGCAGTCACCGCATTCCACGGGCTCTCGTCGAGCTGGAGCTCGTGGTCAATCTTCTTGATGGGGCCGATGACGCTCTCGAGCCATAATTGGGCGTCTTCGCGGCTGAGCCCCGCAAGAAACTCGAGGAATACCGGTAGGTGGTCGGGCAGTTCCGTGGTCGTCAGCTCGAGCCCATGCTCTTTGTAGAGCCTGTTCAACTCCACCATGACATGGCCCCTGTCGCGCGAGTCGCCCTGCGTGTGCTCGAAGAGGTTCAGGCTTCCGTGCTTGCCGATATCGAAGGTCGATACGTATGCGGACTGCAGGGACGACATGCTCGTCTCCCGAATCCACTTGACGAGCTCTTCCAGCTGTCTCTTCGAGCTCGCGTCAAGCTCTGCGCTCTCCTGAAGCGTCGATTCGATTTCCGGAAGACTTTTCAGGAGCTCTCCGTCTGGATAGAGCAGTAGGCAAGCAAGGGCTTTCAGTTCCCAGATCATTCCGTTCCCTTCGAATTGGCGGGAGCGCATGCGCTCTCGTCGGCAATGACGTCCGATCCATTATAGGCAATAACGGACTGTGAATGGCCTGGCAGAAAGAAATTCGCATCCTATATAAAACAAAATGTCAAGAAAATTTCCGATGGACGTACAAATTTAGTCCGTATTGGGTTATAGTCTCGTATTAGAATAAAGGAAAACCTAAGAATGTTGTGTCGTCATAGGGATGGAGGCGGAGAGCTATGAAGGCTGACATCAAGGAATGGGATCCCGAAGATCCGAAAAAGTGGGACAAGCGTCTGGCCTGGACCACCGTTTGGATATCCACGTTCTCTTTGACCTTTGGTTTCTGCGCATGGTACCTGGTGCCGTCACTGGCACCGCACCTCAATGCCGTCGGATTCCACCTCGACTCGCAACAGCTCTACTGGCTCGTGGCCATGGTTGGTCTGTCGGCCGGCACGTTGCGCATCGTATGGACCTTCCTTCCGCCCATCATGGGCACGCGTAAGTTGGTCTTCATGTCCACGGCCCTACTGCTCATCCCGCTTGCATGCTGGATCTACGCGGTGACCAACCCGAGGCTTCCGTTCGAGGTACTGATGCTGTTCGCATTCCTCGCCGGCATTGGCGGCGGCACCTTCTCGGGTCTCATGGCGTCGACCAACTATTATTTCCCCAAGTCCAAGCGCGGCTTCGCGCTCGGCGTCCAGGGCGGTCTGTCCGACTTCGGCACTTCGCTTGTCCAGTTTGTCACGCCGATCGTCATCACGTTTTCCGTGTTCGGCATCCTCGGCTCCCCACAACATGAGGTCGTAGACGGTCACGTGAGGGACGTCTGGCTGCAAAACGCCGGCTGGGTGTGGGTTCCGCTTGTCATAATCCTTGCCATCCTCGCCATCGTCTTGCTCCGGTCGGTTCCCGTCACGTCCAACTTCAAGACGCAGCTCTCCATCTTCAAGAGCAAGCACACTTGGTTCATGACGCTGTTCTACTACGGAACGTTCGCCACCTTCGCAGGCTTAGGCGCACATTTCGCGCTGATGGGCGATGGCGTCTTCAACGGTCTGTCGTGAAGGGAATTCGG
>USOR01000209.1 GCA_900556425.1 uncultured Coriobacteriaceae bacterium | reverse complement strand
GCTGTCGTCGGTTGCCGGGGAGGTGTAGTTGCCCTCGATGGTGGCGCGGTTGCTGCGAATCGAGACCAAGACGGAATCGCCGGGCTTGCAGGCAACCGAGCTTCTGGTGCAACAAGTGTCGAAGTCATTTCCCTCGATGCGCACCCACGTCCTGCCGTCATGGTCAACCCTCGTCACGTCGCCGCGCCTGGTCTCGCCGTTCGATTCCGGCTTGAAAAGCGACGAGATGGATTCGACGAGCTCGCGCCCAACCGCGTTGCTCAGCTCGGTCATGACGCCCTCCTTCCCCACGTCTCGCTCACCTTGATTCCGGCACCGCACTTCAGCTTCTGGCTCATGACGCGGAAATCTCCCGTGACGCCGCTTTCCGGCATGTTGGAACGCACTATCGAGTAGGGATGGATTCCATCTGCCCACTCGCGTTCCACGTCGATGGTTTCGTACACGTCGGCAAGCTCCGCCAGTCGTCTCTTGGCGTATTGCAGTAGCGACTCGCCCTCCTTGCGCGTCGGGTCTTCCTCTGACTTCGCCTCGATGACCATGCCGTTTCTGCTCGGCACCGATGTCTTGGAAGAGTGGTCTTTGTTCACCCACGTCTCGTGCCTCCCGTCCTTGTAGACGGTCAGCGAGTTCGGAACCGACTCGATGGGAAGCGACGAGTCGAACTCGGGCATGAGCATGTCGAGATTTGCTGCGTTGATTACAAGCGAAGGTTCGCTGGGTAGCTCGCGTATGGTCACGGTGCCGTCACCGGCGATCTGGATGCACCAGCCTACGGCCTTGAGCACGCTCCATACAGCATCGAGTACGCTATCTGAGCTTTCGAAGCTCATGAACTCGCCGAGCTTAAAGCTTCCCTCCACGACGACCGGGGCATTGATGACCTCGCGCAGCCTGCTCGCGCACCAGGCGGCTCCATCGACGCCCATGGGCGCTTGCTGGCCCGGCTTGCACATGCGAACGGATGCCGGGGCGAGCACGCTCCTGCCGGATGCCTTGCCGCCCCACGCGCGATGAGACCACTTGCGCCCGTCGGGACAGAACAGCAGGGTCGCGACCGTGACCATCTCGCCGAGCGATGGGCGCATCTCGATTCGGTAGTACCCCTCCTCGACATCGCCCGAGACCTCCATGCTGCCCGATTCGAGCAACGGGGAGCTGCCGTCGTTCACGGCCCTCTGCACCGTCACGGAGTCAACGCCGTCGAGCACTCCTATCGGAGTCCATGTGTCCGGGTCGATCCTTCTCACTACCCATGTCGAGGCGTATCCGGTCTCGTATCCCATCACACACCCTCTTTCGTAGGTGCGGTTATGTCGCCCGCACCGCACATATGCGCGGATGTCAGGTCTATGACGCGACCTCCTAGCTTGACGGTGACGGTGCCGCCATCGCAGTCCTCGCCCATGTTCTTGAGGTCGATGTTGGCATCGAGGGCATGGCCCGCGCCGGTTCGAACGAACACGGCACCGGGATACTCGCCCATCTCGTTCAGCAGCCGCTTCGTTTCTGCGTCCTCGAAGCGCATGACCTCGGCCTTGATGCTCAGCTTGCGCTCTATCGAGTGCTCCCAGAAGCCAGCTATCGAACCATCCATGTGCGCCCTTGCCTCGAAGTCCTTGGAACGCTCATCCTCGATGGAGAGGCTGTAGTCGAGCCAAACGTGCTTGTCGTCCCAGTCCAGACGTGTGCCGTCGCCGCGCAGTTCGCAGGGAAAGTCCATCCAGGCGCAGTCGCCATCGGTCGTCCTGGTCGCGATGCGATATGCCGTCTCGGCGGTCTCGGATGCGCACGTGTACGGCGCGAAGCGGTCGCGCACGGTCGAGCCGAACTCGACGCCAGAGGCTATGAGCGCGGCACCAGATGGCGTGATGCGGTACACGTCGCACACGTCGCCGTCTGCGGCACCTTCAGGCGCACTCGGCATGATCGTGACGCTCTTCTCCTCGTCATCGCAGGTAAGCGTCGCACCGGGGTACCCGGCGCTCCTCGCGAGGTTGACGGTCACGACCTTCATGACCTCGTCCGATCGCAGGCCCGTCGCCGGGTCTGTCGCGATTGCGTGGACTTCATAGGAACAGCCGTCGATGAGCACGGCATCGCGTATCACCGCATCGGCTCCCGCTGCGACCACGCCCGACCACACGACGTCACCGGCAAACTGCCTCTCGTATCCGGTCGGCGTCGCGTAGGTGATACCGCGAGATACGACGGTCACCGCAACGGTGGAGCCGGGTGATGCCACTGGATGCACGGCAAACGGCAGCGCGGTGACCTCTGCTCCTGCGGTGATGGCGCACGTCGGTGCCTGGGCGATGTTCACACTCTCGTAATCCGAGTCAGTGTACAGGCCGCCCGTGGTGGCCGAGCACTTGAGCATGAGGTGCGCCGCCCCCTTCGGCAAAGCGCCTGCCGAGAGCACGCAGTAGCCACCCGCGTCGGTGCCGTCGGCGATGCCGACCGCCCTCTTGTCGAGCGCCGCCTTGCGCTGCGTCTCTGTCATGGTCGCCCATCCCGGTATGGACTCGGGGTTGGCCACGCAGCTGATGCTCCAGCCGCTCTGCTCGGCCTCGGTGCCGAGAGTCCACGTGCAGGGAATGGCGTCTCCCCTCGCGATGTGCGACGGCACGTCAAGGGCAACCCACGCCGGTGCGGATACGGGCGTCGCCATGACGGCGTTGGAGTACTTTCCAGGCGTCTCCTCGTCGCCGAGCACCTGCATCCTGCGGGCCTTGATGTAGATCGGCACGCCCTCGTCAAGGTCGCTTATGTAGACGCGGCCGGAATGGGCGAGCGTGGCCAATGGGTTCTTCGGGCTGTCCTCCCAATCGAATCGGAACCGCTCCGGGTCTTTGGTCGATTGCCAGGCGTACTCGTTCTTGTCCCAGGAGAGCTCGGTGGAAAGCTCGAGCTCCTTGAGCTTGTCCTGTTCCACGTCGCTGATCGTCTCGCTCGACCACTCGACATCGACGC
>USOR01000208.1 GCA_900556425.1 uncultured Coriobacteriaceae bacterium | reverse complement strand
CACGGCTGCGCTTGGCCTCATGGAGCCGACCTGTCGTTACTGCAACAGGCTTTTGCGCGTTCGACTGCGAAACACATGCGGGAGCCTACCCCACGTTGGCTCGAACGCCTCACAGGAACCGCGTGTTCAAAAAGTTGGCCATTTTTGACCTCCCAACACTCGGGATCATTTTGAACCGCAGAGTGATTTTAGCACTACATGTGGTGCCTATCAAAAAACCAGATAACGACATCTTGTGACAGGAGGAATCAAATGCTGAAGGATGCGCGAATCGAAGAGGGGCTGACGCAGAGGCAACTCGCCGAACTGTCAGGAGTTCCGAGGAGAACCATCCAGAACTGGGAGGAATCGGGCTTCGGGAACGCGACGGTGAAGAACGCCGTCAGGGTCGCTCGGGCTCTCGGAAAGTCAATCGAGGAACTGCTGGAGAACTAGCGGGCAGAACCCGTATCCCTATCCGATTGCCAAGGAGCAAACGTACGCCAGGCAATGACTGACGAAAGGAGGAATCGCGAAATGAACCGCGCCATCGACAGCAAGTGGCTGCCGCCTGAGGCGGTGATGAAGCTGCTCGGATGCTCCAGGCAGGTGGTCAACAGGCTGTGCCGGGATGGGCATGTCAAATGCCGCAAGTTCGGGCGCACCTGGTACGTCCACCGTTCGGCATTCGAGGATTGAGAGAGAACGCGCCCGTGGGGGCAACCACGAGCGCAACGTCACGAAAGGAATCACCAAGTCATGACAGGAACGATTATATCAGGGAGGTGGACGACATGGCAGAGCCGGTGATCGTGTACGGCAAGAGCGGAACCGGAAAGTCCACTTCGCTGCGCAACTTCCAGGCCGGTGAGGTCGGCCTGGTGAACGTGATAGGCAAGCGCCTGCCGTTCCGGAACAGCTTCCCGCAGGTCTGCACGACGGACTACGCGAAGGTCAAGGAGCTCATAGAGAAGAGCAAGGCCAAGTCCATCGTGGTGGACGACGCGGGGTACCTCATTACCGACATGTTCATGTCGCGCCACGCCAATGCGGGCAAGGGCAACGGCGTGTTCGCCTTGTACAACGACATAGGCGACGAGTTCTACAAGCTCCTGCGCTTCGTGTCAGAGCTGCCCGACCAGGACAAGATCGTGTACCTGATGCTCCACGAGGACACCGACGACATGGGCAACTCCAAAATCAAGACGATAGGAAAGCTCTTGGACGAGAAGGTGACCATCGAGGGCATGGTGTCCATCGTACTGCACTCTACGGTCACGGAAGATGACTACGCGTTCCAGACCAACGGCAACGGCATCGTGAAGTCTCCTCCCGGCATGTTCGAGTCCGAGAGCATCCCCAACGACCTCAAGGCCGTTGACACAGCCATCAGGGATTACTGGCAGATGCGTCCGCTTGTGGACAAGCCCAAGGGCAAGTCCGCGCCCAAGGCGGGTGATGCCGCATGAGGCGATGGGAGCACGCGGGGCTAGACTGCCTGATGCGAAAGGGCATATTCGATTGTCCATGTGGCTACGTCGGTGTCAGGGAGGGCCATCCCTTCTACCAGAAAAGCTACATCGAGATAGAGCACATGGACGACTACCCGGATGTCCATGGCGGCCTGACCTTCTCCAACGCTTTCGACGAGATCGGCCCCGACATCTGGTGGGTAGGCTTCGACACGGCGCACTTTGGCGACGTTACCGAAGACCACAAGCCGCTTTGGACCGAGGAGATGTGCGTCTCGGAGACGGAACGCCTCGCCGAGCAAGTGGCGAAGGTGGCGAAGTCCGATGCCTAGGCCCGTTCCGTGGGCGAATCCCGAGGGCTGGAGCCATCCCGAGCGCATCGCTAGGTGCGGTGACTGCGAGAAGTGCGTGCGCTGCCCGGACAGCGAATCCATCGCCGTGTGCCGCGATTGCATCAACCCTAAGACGAGCGATGGCGACATCTGGTGGGTGGACCCCACCGAGGTCTGGTGCGGCGTCGAGACCATCTACGGGGGATTCGAGGAGGCGAGCGATGTCACCGCGTGAGCGCGAGCTAGAAGCCCAGCTGCGTCAGGCACGCAGCCAGGTGCTCGACCTGCGCCTGCAAGTCCATTCCCTTGAGGTCGAGAACGCCGAGCAGCGCCGTCGCCTGCGAGTCCAGGCGCATGCCATGGAGGTCGTCAAGCAGTCGGCGTACGAGGCGTACAGCAACACGATGCTGGCGATGGGCCAGCAGTACGAATAGGAGGAATCATGAGGAAGGTTTACGTGGTGCACGGCATCGCGAGGCAGGTGATGGCGTTCGGTGACGTGGAGGACGCGCGTTACGTCGCCGAGTCGGTGTTCGGGACATTGCCCGAGTACGAGGAAGCCGACCACATAAGCGAGGTCCCGTTCGTTCCGTCTGATGCACCGATGGATAATATCGCCCCTATGAGAAGCGGTGGTGCCGATGCCAGGTTCTAACGCGGACATCGCAAAGCGCGTCGAGCAGCTTGCCGTGGCACAGGCCGTCTACAAGCTGGCCGCCGAGCAGGTGAAGACGAACGAACCGGGCAACCTGCGAGCGGAAGTGGACGCGCACTTCCGAGAGCTGTTCGAGCAGGCAGGGGCCAAGAGCTTCGACATTCGCATCGGCGGCGAGAAGGTCGGCACGTACTCCGTGAAGGTCACCAAGCCGAAGATGCAAACGGTCTGCGACTGTTACGACCAGAGCGCCTACCTCGCCTGGTGCGAGGAGCACGGATTCGTCAGGAAGGTAATCGACGAGGACGCGGCCAGCGCGTACTTCGAGGAGACCGGGGAACTGCCGTTCGGATGCAACGTGTCTGAGGTCGAGACTCCCGGCGGACAGTATGCGGGCGGCTCCCTTCGCGTGGACGTTCCGGCAATCAACCGGGCGCTTGGCGGCAAGGTGCCCATCGCGTTGCTGGGAGGTGGCGAGCTGTGACGCAGGAGGCCAAGAACTTCTACGGAGAGGACGCCTGGAACCTCGTTGACGAG
>USOR01000207.1 GCA_900556425.1 uncultured Coriobacteriaceae bacterium | reverse complement strand
GTGGGAGGAGACGTATCCTCGCATCAAGGCAGGCAAGTGTGTGTGCCCTGCTTGCCATCCGGACCGTATTTCTGTGCGCAGAGCAAGACGCGCAGCGGGCGCCCCGAAGCCTCTACGCGAAAAGATGATGCCCGAGCAGGCACTTGCGAAGAGGGCGCAGAGGTACGTAGATAAGGTCTCTGATCGCAGCGGCGGCGCGCTTGTAGTTGACGCTACGAGCTATGTTGGCAGCCGGGATTTTGTCAAAGTGCGCTGCACGAAATGTGGATATATGTGGATGTCGAGAACAGACCACCTTCTGGCGCGACCGTCCTGTTCGAAGTGCGGTGCTGGTCGTTAAGCCGTTCTCCGATAGAAAAAGCCCAGCTCATCACATTGCCAAACAGGTCATGCCGAAAAGCTCGGAAAACTTGCCGGAAAGACGCCCTGCATTTTACACAGGCGTCCTTCCGGCGTCACGATCCGACTGTCTTACTTGAAGCGCTTCAGCAGAAGGGAGTTGCTGACGACGCTGACGCTGGACAGCGCCATGGCAGCGCCGGCGAGGGCCGGGGCGAGGATGCCCACGGCGGCCAGCGGAATCATGATGCAGTTGTAGATGAGGGCCCAGAAGAGGTTCTGGCGTATCTTGCGCATGGTCGCCTTGGAGAGACGCAGCGCCACGACCAGATCACTCAGACGATTGCGCATGAGCACGACGCTGCCTGCATCCAAGGCCACGTCCGTGCCCGATGCCATGGCGATGCCCACGTCTGCCGCGGCAAGCGCAGGTGCGTCGTTGATGCCGTCGCCGACAAATGCGACGATGTTCTTTGCCTCGGCGTCTTGCGCCTTCTTCGAAGCCGCTTCGAGCATGCGCACGTCTTCGGCAGATTTCACTTCGAGTACGCGATCGGCCTTTTCAAGCGGCTTGACCCCCGCAAAGACATGGGCATCCGCGATGCCGACTTCGGAGGCAACAAGCCTCGCGGTCTTCTCGTTGTCACCCGTCACCATATACGAAGCGATGTCGAAATCCTTCATGAGGGCATGTACCGTAGAAGCCGCATCCGGTTTCGGCTCGTCTTTGAATTGGATGTATCCCATAGGCTCGTCATCGACGCTGACGAGAACGCCCGACCCAACACCTTCTGGCGCAACGCTCGTACCGACAAAGACGTCATGCCCGTCGACCTTTCCCCTCACGCCCTCGCCGATGACGGCTTTGAAGCCGGTGACTTCGGGAAGGTCGCCAATACCTCGCATGGCGGCATAGGAGACAATGGCATGGGCAAGCGGATGCTCGCTTTTCGATTCAACCGCAGCCGCCATGACCAGTGCCTCGTCTGCGACATCGCATGCGACAACAGTGGGCTCACCCCTGGTAATGGTGCCGGTCTTGTCGAAGACCATGGCCGAGAGCTTCACGAGCATCTCGAGCACGGAGCCGTCCTTGATCAGAATGCCAAGCTGGGCGCCCTTTCCCATACCCACCATGAGGGCAGTCGGCGTGGCAAGGCCCAGCGCGCAGGGACACGCCACGCAGATGACCGCGATGGCCGGCATCAACGCTTGCTGCAGGCGATGGGACGCCACGTCGGGCTCTACGAAGAAGAACCAGATGCAGAAGACGCAAAGCGCGATGATCAAGATGGCCGGCACGAAGATCGATGCAATCTTGTCCGCAATGCGCTGGATGGGGGCTTTCGAGCCCTGGGCATCCTCGACCGCACGCACAATGCGTGCCAACGTGGAATCCGCGCCCACGCGAAGGGCGCGTACGGTGACGGATCCCGTGGTGTTCTGCGAGCCTCCCGTAACCGCGTCTCCCTCGCCCTTGACGACGGGAAGGGCCTCTCCCGTGAGCATGGATTCGTCGACTTCGGTCGATCCTTCGATCACGACGCCATCGACTGGCATCTTCTCGCCGGGAAAGACGATGACGGTATCGCCTGCGGCAACCTGTGCCAGGGGAATCTCCTCCTCTTTGCCGCTGCGAATGACTCGAGCGGTGGGTGGGGTGAGGTTCATGAGGGCCTCGATCGCCTGGTTGGTGGCTCCCTTCGCCCTTCCCTCGAGGATCTTTCCCAACAAGACGAACGTAATGAGCATGGCACAGGTCTCGAAGTACGGCATACCATCGTTTATCTCCATGGCAGCACTTCCAGGTCCCCAGTCGTTAGTGATGGCCGGCAGAAACGTGATGTAGACGGAAAACGCGAACGCGATGGTGGTACCCAGGGCGACCAGCACGTCCATATTGGCGGAGCCGCCCCTAAGCGACCCCCATGCGCCTTTGTAGAATCGTGCGCCACAGCAGAACTGCACGGGAATCGTGAGCACCATGAGCAAGAGATTGCAGGCAAACATCGATTGGGCATGTGTAGGATCTGCAACGAAGATTCCCGCAAGTGCGTCTCCCACGCCCATGTGCCACCCGGGAAGCATTCCGATGCAAAAGACGACGACGGTAAAGACGCATGCCGTCACGAAGACCCTCGTGTCCCGTTTCGCACGCGCCATCTCTTTCGCACGGCGCTTCTCGTCCACGAGAGGGGCATCTTCGGGGATGATCTCGGCAGTGAACGAGAGGTTGTCGAACACGGCAAGCATGTCGTCTACGCTTGCTTGCGAGGGATCGAACGTGACCTTGCCCGTGTTGTTTGCCAAATTGACCGCGACATCAACCACCCCGGGAGTCGCACGATAGTGCTTTTCGATGTTGGCCGCGCAGTTCGCGCAATGCATTCCATCGATAGCCAGGCGTACGGTGCTTTGCATGAACGCCCCCTTTCGCGTCTTTTCTCTATAATCCTGAGCTTAGCATAAAGAATTCGACACATGAAAGAAAACAGGGTGGCTCCCCCATGGGGAACCACCCTGGAATTGTCGCAGATGCCTGCCTTACAGGCTCTTCTTGAAGTCCTCGAACTTCTGCTTGATCTCGGCACGCTTCTTCTCGATGGCTTCATGACGATCGGCCTTGCGCTGGGCGCGAATCT
>USOR01000206.1 GCA_900556425.1 uncultured Coriobacteriaceae bacterium | reverse complement strand
ACAGCGATGGAAACGAGCATGACCTGGTAGATGCCCTGCGGCGAAGCGACGCATACGTTCCCGAACTGTCGCTAGTGTGCGAAATTGACGGCGAAATCGTCGGGCACATCATGTTCACCAAGCTGCACGTGGGCGACCATGTCGCGCTCGCGCTTGCCCCGCTGTCCGTGGCGCCGGCGTGGCAAAGGCGCGGCATCGGCACCGCCCTGATCCGCGAGGGACACAGGATAGCCCGGGAGCTCGGGTACGATTACTCGGTCGTGCTCGGCAGCGACGAGTACTACCCACGCGTCGGCTACGTGCCGGCCGAGACGCTGGGGATTCTCCCGTGCTTCGACGTTCCGAGCGAGAACTTCATGGCATGCAGGCTTCGCGAGGACGCCCCGGCGATATCGGGCGTGGTCACGTACGCGGAGGAATTCGGAAAAGGAGCGACATCATGAACTTGACGGGTATCGAGGAAAACGGCGTGCTCTGCGTCCTCGTGGAGAGTGACGAGCCGGTCATCACGGACGCGCAATCGGCAATCGATCTGCTGATGAGCGCACAGTACGACGTGGGGTCGAAGGACATCGTGATTCCCAAGCAACTCATCGCCGAGGACTTCTTCGTCCTCAGCACAGGACTGGCCGGTGAGATATTGCAGAAGTACGTCAACTACGGCGGCCGCATGGCCATCTATGGCGACTATTCGCGCTACACGAGCAAGCCACTCAAGGACTTCATGTACGAGAGCAACAAAGGCAGGGATTTCTTCTTCGTCTCCACGAGAGATGAGGCCGTTGCCGCGCTCGCGAAGAACCGCTGATAGGGAGCGCGAGGCGGGGCTTACAGTAGTCCGATTTTACGACGATAGACTTGCCTATGCCGCCTGGGGAAAGTCGATGATGCAATACTCGATGACAGATGACTGTCTCTCTCCTATCACAACAATCTCGGCACCGCTCATCGCCTCCACCTCACGACGCAACGCACGGACCTCGCGCTTGAGGCTCTCATTCTCTTGCACGAGCCAGTCATAGCTATGCGCAGAATAACCGCCGATTCCACGCCCCTCGCGCGCGTCTTCTACCAGCTGCCTGAGATTTTGCTTCCTGTAAAGCGAGCTTCGTGCAATCTGCGCACGATCTGCGACCTTGTAGAACGAGGGGGTCTTACCTTCTGCCAACAAAGAGGCGATCGCATCACGAACGCTTTCTTCCATGGCACCCTCTCGCTTCGCGCGAAAACACCGCAGCGACGCTGATCGATGATTTCCTGCCATGCTTGGCGACACCTTCCTTCACAGACGGGCAGCTACATCACAAGAGCATTGTACAGGGCAACAGGGACATGAGATTCCTGGCAATTACAAGCCGGGAATTTCGAATTCGGACTATTGCGACTGTTTTTGTCTAAAGCCAGCTGCAGTACGGTACCTACAGCAACTTATTCATTGGAAGCATGCAGGTGTCACCAAATGAGCAAGAAATTCACGACATGGTTTGCGCAGGTGTTGAGGGTCGAACAAAAAGCGGGTGATCGCAATGCAAGCACCTATGACAACGGTTGAAGTCGTCGTCCCAAAGACGGCTTCCAAAGCGCCTCTGCGCTGGAAGAGGCAGCCACCTCGTATTGTGCTGCCGCGATATAGTCGAAGAAATGAAGTAATTGATTTGAAGAAAAAGGACATTGAAACGAGAAACGGCACGCTTGTCGTTGGTGACTTGCATTGCAAGCAGGCAGAGATGCTGCCGCGAATCAGTGCCGTTGCCAAGGAGCGAGGCGCACAAAGCATCGTGCTCTTGGGTGATTACACTGACGAGTGGGGCTCGACGGCTGACGACGTACTCAGTGCCCTGGATTTCCAAATCGGCTGGCTAAAGGAACAGACAGCTGACGGCATGAACGTGACCCGCCTTGTGGGAAACCACGATTTCGAATACCTGATTGGTCGCGGCTGCTCCGGCACGCACCACGAGGCGTTCATCGAAATCCGCGACAAGCTGCAGGAAATAGAAATGCAAGCCGCAGCATGTGTCGATGGTTTTCTCCTCACGCATGCCGGGCTCACGCAGGAATGGAGAGACGAGAACCTACCTGGATGTGACGACGCGAGAGCGTGCGCCTCGCGCATCAACGAGTTCTTCTTCGATGGCAGCCCTTGCTGCCGAGAAAAGCTTTCGATGGTGGGCTGGGCCCGAGGCGGCTACGGAGTGCCGGGACCGCTGTGGGCCGATCTCTCGGAGTTACGCGATGACGCAGCACAGGGCATCAATCAAATCGTCGGACATACGCTCGGCGAAAAGCTCATAGCAGGACCATATCTAGACGCAACTACGACTGTTCCATCGATGTCGCGCACCGTGTAGCCGAACACGTATTCGTTCTCCAGCAACGCATAGGCGAACTCACGACGATTCCTGAATGTAGGCTCGCTCAAGTATTCCGGTCTCACTCCCCGTACCTCGGCAATCCTAATGTGCTGTGCTTACTCCCACTCCACGGTACTCGGCGGCTTACTCGTGATGTCATACACCACCCTGTTGATCCCCGGGACCTCGGCCACGATGCGGCTGCTGATCCTCCCCAGCACGTCATAGGGCAGCTTGGCCCAGTCCGCCGTCATCGCGTCGGTGCTCTCCACGGCGCGCAGGATGATCGGGCGCGCGTAGGTGCGCTCGTCGCCCATCACGCCCACGCTGCGGATATCGGGCAGCACCGCGAAGTACTGCCACACGGCGCGCTCAATCACGGGGCCGCCGGCGCATCCACGCTCGACCTCGCCATTTGGCTCGCGTTATACGCATCGAGCTCCTCGCGCACGATCGCGTCGGCCTCCTTGAGCATCGCGAGCTTCTCGGGCGTCACGTCGCCGATGATGCGAATCGCCAGGCCCGGCCCCGGGAACGGCTGACGCTGCACGATGTGGTCGGGCAACCCGAGCGCCATGCCCAGTGCGCGCACCTCGTCCTTGAAGAAGTGGTCCAGCGGCTCGATGA
>USOR01000205.1 GCA_900556425.1 uncultured Coriobacteriaceae bacterium | reverse complement strand
GTCCATGCATGCGCCAAGTAGTGTGCTTCCATGTCTAGGCCTGCGACCACAAGAGCACATCGCTTGGCAGAAACGCCAAAGATTGCTGCGTGGTGGCTGACAGCGCGACCACAGATGCGCATTTCGTAGCAGAATCATGGTTTGATGACTCGAAATGCGGCGTAGTGGTCGGGGGGGGGACATGATGCCACCGGCAGCAGGCCGGCGAGCAAGCCAAACGAAGCGGACTCTCCTGCCCCCTTAAATCATGTCGGGGATGTAGAACTCCGTTAGCGCATCGCTTACCAGGTCTTCCCGCTCCTCGATGGCGGGAAGTAGCGTAATCGACTTGTAGCCAATCTCGATGAGCCCAAGGTCGCGTATGCGATGCAGCGCTCGCGTCGTCGAGACCCTATCTGACGCGACCAAGTGCGAGAGCTCCTCGTGGGTCACATGAAATGTCCACACGTCGTTTCCGCTCCTATTCGCCATCTCCTTGAAGAAGAGCAGCAACGCAATAAGACGGTCCTGAAGCGACTGATGCGATACGACCTTCATCATGGCCGTAGCGGAGCAGAACTGGTTCGTGAGCACGCAGCTCAGAATCTGATGGACGACCCTGGGAGAAGTCGTTTCCAGAACCTGGCGCACGACGCCTGCCGGTATCGAGCATATCTCCCCGTCGAAGAGCGCACGTAGGTAATACGTGCTGCTCATGGGCACGGACTCGCGTCCACCCGAGGCGCGCGAAGGCACCGTGGCGGGTGCGTAGAGCTCACCGACTCCCACGGCAATTCCCGCTCCATACAGCGAGAGGGGGACTTCCTCCTTCTCCCTATCAGCATGAACCATGCAGGCAAAGATGCCCTTGCGGATGATGAGGACGCGCGGATCGAAATGCAGATCGGTCCAGAGAATGTCACCCTTCTTAATCTGGAGAACAGATGGGATGAGAGCGGTACCTTTCTCGCCCACCTTCGAACCACAAAACTTTCCAAGTGGGCACACGTCACGAACCTTGCAGTTTGCGACATCGACTTTCATGCCTTTCATGTAGTCATCGAGCTTCATGACTACCCTCCCCCTCCCGGAGCCATCCGGTTAATGCATGACGCGATAAAACGAGCGCGCGCCGTCTCACTCCCAAGGCTTGCGCGGACGATGCGCCGAACCCGTTTGAGGTTCCCTTTCCTCCTCATGTGATTGCTCAAAGACAGTGGCAACGCTCCTCTTCGCATCGCCGTAGCTTTCCGTCGGAGTTGCCGTAGCCTTCTCGAGAGGATTCAGAGAAGATAGCTGAGATGGGCCACCGAACATCGTTATGCCGTCCCTGGTATCTTGAGGCGTGACATGCGCAAGGCTCTCGCCACAGCCAGCGCAGGTCTGCGCATCGCCGGCATTTCGCATACGGCAGTTTGGACATACTTTTTGCATGATAAGAATCCCCCTGTTTGTTTGCCTATATCAAGATACTTGAGGACGTTTCGTCATGTTGTAACGAAAGTCACATTTGCATGACTTCAAAGATTATTTCTCTCATATCGACCTACGTTACCTGCTCGGTAGCACCGGAACAATGATTTCGTTCGCACTTGTAGCACAGGACACAATTTGAATGATTCCCCGTCTCTATACTTCCCCATACGTGACAAACCATGCACAACCACGGAACCCACGGGAGGAAATCATGGCAAGCATCAACTCAGCTGAGCTGCACGAGTTCCTCCAAGATCTCGTGCAAGAATACGAGACGAGGAAAAGTCCCGTACTTAACATGCTCAACCGCATACAGGAGCGTTATCGATATATCCCCATTGAGGCTCTATATGAATTGTCTCGACTGACCACGTACAGCTTTGCCGATCTCAATGCCATCGTTTCCTCGTTCGAGGATTTGACGACAGAGCCCGTGGGCGAGCACCTGATACTGGTCTGCGACGGTACGGCCTGCCATGCCGTTGGCGCCGTGGACGTGATCAAGGCGATAGAAGACGAGCTTGGCATCAGCTGCGGATCAACAAGCGATGACGAGAAGTACACGCTCAAATCAGTGTATTGCGTTGGCGCCTGTTCGCTCGCGCCCATCGCCATGATAGATGGCGTCTCGTTCGGACGCATTAAACTCACG
Source organism: uncultured Coriobacteriaceae bacterium (assembly GCA_900556425.1). GTDB lineage: Bacteria > Actinomycetota > Coriobacteriia > Coriobacteriales > QAMH01 > QAMH01. Next base: position 874 of record USOR01000205.1, on the reverse strand, counting down.
AAACTCGACGAAATGCTCGCTTCGTTGAAAACGGATGTCGCATGAACGCGAGCGAAGAACTTGCGTATCTGCGCGAACGGGGTTGGGAGCGTCTCTACCCCAACGAGACAACGCGCATAACGGTCGGTTTGGGCACATGCGGGATATCCGCAGGTGCCCAGCTAATTTACGAGTATCTCGTTCGCCGCGTAGAGGAACTCGGATTGCAAGCCGAGGTCGTTGGCGTCGGTTGTGCGGGCATGTGCTATGCGGAGCCCCTCGTGCAAGTGCAGATTCCCGGGTGGCCACGAGCCGTCTACGCCAACGTCGATGAGCAAATCTGTGATGCAATCATGGACGCACTGGTCGAGTCGCGTTATGCGAAGGCAAACCGCATGGGTTTCGTCTATCGTGACTGGCTCGAGGGCTTTGGAAGCTGGGTCGATCTTGTCGATATCGATGAGGATGAAGACGAGGAAAGCGCATGTCCTGACGACTTGGCCCGGCTGCCTTTCCTGCGTTCGCAGGAGAAGCGCCTATCTGCCTCATGGGGACGCATAACGCCCTGGTCCATCGAGGAATACGTCGCAGAGGGTGGATACGCCGCGCTCTTAAAGGCACTCTTCGAAATGAACCCGGATGAGGTAATCGAGGAAATCGAGCAATCGGGGCTGCGAGGCAGGGGTGGCGCGGGCTTTCCCACCGGCAATAAATGGCGCGCTGTTGCAAGCGAAGATGATACGACCCGTTACGTGATAGCCAATGCCGACGAAGGCGACCCTGGCGCCTACATGGACCGCGGCCTCATGGAAAGCGACCCGCATCGTCTGATCGAGGGGATGGTGATTGCCGCACGGGCGGTTGGCGCACAATACGGTTTCATCTTTACCCGCGC
>USOR01000204.1 GCA_900556425.1 uncultured Coriobacteriaceae bacterium | reverse complement strand
CGCACTGCCGAGCACGAGCCGCGTCGCCCCTGCATCGAGATAGCGCTCGATCGTCTCCATGCTGCGAATGCCGCCGCCGATCTCGATCTCGACGTTTGTCTCGCGGGCGATGCGCGCGATGATGTTCATATTAGTGGGCGCTCCATCACGGGCACCATTGAGGTCAACGATATGGATGCGCTGCGCTCCCGCTTCCTCAAAGAGGTGCGCTTGCGCCACGGCATCATCGTTGTAGACGGTCACCTGCGCGTAGTCGCCTTTCCTCAGACGCACTGCACGTCCATCGAGAATGTCGATTGCGGGGACGAGAATCATGATCTACCTGCCGTTTCTTCCCGTATCTTGGTCAAATGCACTTTCTTAGTCAAAACATCTAATTCTGAGCAGCTTTATGCGCTTTCGACAATCCCGCCGAAGTTCTCGAGCAGCCGTAATCCCAGGTGAGAGGACTTCTCGGGATGGAATTGCACGCCAAAGACATTGTCACGCGCCACGGCGCAGGCAAAACGCCGCGCGTGTTCGCTCGTCGCCACCAAATCGCCCTGGTCATCGGGAACTGCGCAATAGGAATGCGTGAAGTAGAAGTGTTCGCCATCTTCGATGCCGTCGAAGAGGCGTGCGACATCCGCACGCCCTGCAAGACCGTCAACGAACTCGATCGAGTTCCAGCCCACGTGCGGAATCTTGTGCTTAACCCCCGTCGCGTCGAACGCCGCCATGCGCTCGATATGGCCGGGCAATACACCCAATCCCGCCAGGCGCTCGCCCTCAGGCTGACCCTCGTCGCCCCAATCGAAGAGCAGATGCATGCCGAGGCAAATCCCCAGAAACGGCACTCCATCGGCTACGGCCGTACGCAATGCGTCAGCCTGCCCCGTCCCCTCCATTGTCGTCATCGCATCGGTGAAAGCGCCCACACCGGGCAGCACCACGCCATCGGCGGCCAGGATGTCAGCGGGGCTGTCGGTGATACGCGCATCGTAACCCGCATCGGCAAGGCCACGCTGCACGCTAGCCAAATTGCCCTTGCAGTAGTCGACGACGGCAATCGTGGCGGCCATTACAGCACGCCCTTGGTCGAGGGGACCTCGTTGGCGATGCGCGGGTTGATGGCCACGGCCGCGCTGATGGCACGCGCTGCCGCCTTGAAGGCCGCCTCGAGAATGTGATGCATGTTGCGCCCGGTCACCGAGCGGATGTTGAGCGTAGCGCCCATATTGGCAGCCAGCGCGATGAAGAACTCCTGCGCGAGCGTCACGTCGAAGCTGCCGAGCAGCGGGCAGGTCATCTCGACGTCGTAGTGCAACTGGCCGCGGCCGGAAATGTCGACCGCCGCCATGACGAGCGCCTCGTCCATCGGCAGAATGATCGAACCGTAGCGCACGATGCCGCGACAATCGCCAAGCGCCTGCGCAAAGCACTGCCCGAGCACGATGCCGCAATCCTCGACCGTATGATGCGCCTCGACATCCACGTCGCCCGTAGCGTGCACGGTAAGGTCAAAGAGCCCGTGACGCCCGAAGGCGTCGAGCATGTGATCGAAGAACGGCACGCCAGTGTCGATATCGGTAACCCCCGTGCCATCGAGGTCAAGTCGTATCGTGATGTCCGTCTCGCGCGTCGTACGCGTAATCTCGGAGCAACGTCCCATATGTGAACCCCTCCTGCGTCCCTATCGTTGATTCGCCAGGTCGTCGAGCTCGGTCTTGAGCGCGTCGAGGAAGCGATCGTTTTCCTCGGGAGTGCCCACCGTCACGCGCAGGCAACCAGCCAGGTGATTCTCCCCCGACACGTTGCGCACGAGCACCGAATGCTTCTCGTCCAGGTCGTTCCAGGTGCGCACCGCAAACGGGAGCTTGAGCATCACGAAGTTAGCCTCGCTCGGATACACCGTGACCTTGTCGAGCTGCGAGAGTGCCGCAATAAGGCGATCGCGCTCGACGCGTGTCTGCGCAATACCCTCTGCAAACAGCTCGCGATGGCGCACGACCTCCTCGCCCACGATCTGGCTGATCGCATCGACCGAATAAGGCTGGCGCACCTTCTTGAACTCGTTGATCACGCTCGGATTGCCGAGGAAATACCCTAGGCGGATACCTGCGCAGCGGTACGCTTTCGAGAAGGTATGCAAGATGAGCAGGTTCTCGTACTCGTCGAGCAGCTTGGCCGCGCTCTCATCCGCAAACTCGCCGTATGCCTCGTCCACGAGCACGAGCGCATCACTCGCGTCCAGAATGCGGCGAATGTCCTCGAGCGGCGTCAGCGTGCCCGTCGGGTTGTTCGGGTTCGTGATGACGACGATGTCGATGTCGCCCTTGGCCAGGCGCTCACATGCGCGATCCACGTCAATGGACCAGTCATCCTGGCTACGCGGCAGGTTGACAACCTGCGTGGACGTGAGCACGGCATTCGTTTCGTACACCGAGAACGTGGGCGGAAAGTTCAAGAGCGCGCGGTCCGGCCCTCCCCAGGCGGCGAAGATGTCGTAGAGCAGCTCGTCACCACCATTGCCAACGAGCACGTTAGCCGCCTTGAGGCCATGCCATTCGGCGATCGCAACGCGCAGCGCATTGGCGAGCGGATCAGGGTAGCGGTTGAAATCGAGCGTACGCATGCGCTCGATAACCGCCTCAAGCACCTCATCGGGCACGTTGAGCGGGCTCTCGTTTGCAGAAAGCAATGTGTTGCTTTTCTTGTACTTGGGATCGTAGGGAAGCATCCCCACGAGCGCGTCGGCGCTACGCCGCACCTCTCTCATGCGCGTCTACTCCTTGCCGTGGTCATGGTCGCAACCGCAACCGCATTCGTGCTCTTCGTCCTCGCCAGCCAGCTGCTCGGTCACGTACTCCATGAACTTGAGACGCAGGTCAACCGAGCGTCCGTGCGCCCAGAGTCCCTCGCGAGCTGCCATGGTCATGACGGCGTCGGCATCGGCCTCGAGCGCATCGAAGGAATAGCTCAGCACCGAGGAGCGCTTCACGAAGTCATCGACCGAAAGCGGACTCGAGAACGCGGCGG
>USOR01000203.1 GCA_900556425.1 uncultured Coriobacteriaceae bacterium | reverse complement strand
TATCTCGATGGCGCAGCACGCGCACCAGGAGATCGTCCGAGGTATCGTGACCGAGTTCTCGGGTCGCACGCTTGCCCTCGTCGAGCTCTCGCATTGGTACGAGACCATACTCTTCCTCGGGTGGACGGGTATGTTCGTCATCTGGGCCGGGGGCTGGGTTGCCGCCGTGGTGGCCATCGTCGTCGCGCTCGTCATCTGGTTCTTTGAGATCTGGATTGACAACAACTTCGCTCGCTTCAAGTGGGAGACGATGCTCAAGAGCGCCTGGTGGGTCGCGTTGGTCGCCGGCACCATCAACATCGTCTACCTGCTGTTCATCTAGAATCGGGAGGTGCCAACTATGTCAAACGTGGGAAAGTCACCCTGGATCATTCACTACGATGGCTCGAGCTGCAACGGCTGTGACATCGAGGTGCTCGCTGCGCTGACTCCGCTCTATGATGCAGAGCGCTTCGGCGTCGTCAACACGGGCAATCCCAAGCATGCTGACATCTTTGTCGTCACGGGTGGCATCAACGACCAGAACGCGCCGGTCGTCAAGCAGATCTACGATCAGATGCTCGAGCCCAAGGTTGTCGTTGCCTGCGGTGCGTGTGCCTGCGGTGGTGGCGTCTACCAGACCTGCTACAACATCCTGGGCGGCGTCGACACCGTCATTCCCGTCGATGCCTATGTCCCCGGCTGCGCCGTCAAGCCCGAGTCAATCCTCGATGCCGTCATCGCAGGCGTCGGGATTCTCGAGGAGAAGGCACAGGCCATGAAGATGAATCCGGCCGACAAGGACCGAACTGACGCGCAAGCCTCGACGGGTGCGCATGCATCCGTTGCCGATGTCGATGACGTGCCCGGTGCCTCGGGTGCGGGCGTCGAGTAGGAGGGTGAGCATGATACTATTTCAGCCCAACGTGTTTGAGACCGTGGAGCTCGATGCGCTCTTCGAGGCGCTTTCCGACTTCAAGCAGCGTGATTACCGTTTCGTGCAGATCTGCGCGACGACGCTCGAGGATTCCTGCGAGCTGCTCTACACCTTTATCGCACCTGATGCCGTTGACGGCTGCCTCACCGGTTTGACCGTGAACGTTCCTGACGGCATGCCCGTTCCCTCGATAACCGAGCTCTATCCCGCAGCCTTCGTCTTCGAGAACGAGACGCACGATCTCTTCGGTGTCAACATTTACGGCATCAACCTGGACTTCCAGGGCGAGTTCTACAAGGTGTCCCAGAAGTTCCCGATGAATCCGCGCGCTGCCGAAGAAAAGCCCGAGACGGACAAGGAGGCCGGCAATGAGTAAACGCACCGTTGTCCCGTTCGGACCGCAACACCCCGTCCTTCCCGAGCCTGTGCATCTCGATCTCGTCTTGGAGGACGAGACCGTCGTCAATGCCATTCCGCGCATCGGCTACGTTCACCGTGGTCTCGAGAAGCTCGTCGAAAAGCGTGACTACACGCAGTTCGTCTACGTGACCGAGCGTATCTGCGGCATCTGCTCGTTCGGCCACTCGCTCGGCTATTCCGAGTGCGTCGAGAAGCTCATGGGCATCGAAATCACCGATCGCGCTGCCTACCTGCGCGTGATCTTCCACGAGCTCTCCCGTATGCACAGCCATCTGTTGTGGCTCGGCCTGCTGGCCGATGGCTTTGGCTTCGAGGCCCTGTTCATGCATGCTTGGCGTTTGCGCGAGACCGTTCTCGACATCTTCGAGCAGGTCACGGGTGGCCGCGTCATCTTTTCCGCCTGCGATGTGGGCGGCTTTCGCCAGGAAGTCTCCAACGAGACGCTCGCCGGCATCGTGATCAAGCTCGAAAGGCTGCGTGAGGAGTACCGCAGCATCGCCAAGACCCTGCTCGAGGATTCCTCCGTCAAGAGCCGCATGGTCGGTGTCGGGCACATCTCGACCGAGAAAGCCCTCGAGCTCTCGATGGTCGGCCCCTTCGCACGCGCCTCCAACGTCGCCACCGACGAGCGCCTCAACGGCATCGGTGCCTACGGCGAGCTCGCCTCCTTCGAACCCATGCTCTCCGATGGCGGCGATTGCTACGCGCGCTGCGATGTACGCGTGCGCGAGGTACTGCAATCCATCGACATCATTGCCGAGCTCGTCGACAAGATTCCCGATGGCGAGGTCATGGTGCCCGTCAAGGGCGCGCCCGAGGATGGAGCCCAGGCGATGACGACGCTCGAACAGCCCCGTGGCCAGGCTTTCTATTACTCGAAGGGCAACGGTACCAAGAATCTCGCCCGCATGCGCGTGCGCACGCCGACGAGTCAAAACATCGCAGGCATGGTTGCCGCGCTTTCCAACGTCGAGCTTGCTGACGTACCCATGGTCGTCCTCACGATTGACCCGTGCATCAGCTGCACTGAAAGGTAGAGAGATGGGTGTATTCAAACTGGGCGGACTGACGCTCAAGAGCCTGTTCAGCAAGCGCGCGACGAGGAAATATCCCTACGAGGTACGCGAGGCCTTCGAGAACGCACGTGGCCAGATCGACATGATCGACATCCATAACTGCATCTTCTGCGGCATGTGCCAGCGTAAGTGCCCCGCCGATTCCATCGTCGTTGATCGTGATGAATCGCGGTGGACCTATTGGCCCTACAAGTGCATCGCCTGTGGCGCCTGCGTGGCATCCTGCCCGACAAAGGACCTCAAAATGCTCAAGGAGCGTCCGCCCATCACGACGGACAACCAGACGACGCGTGTCTACGAGCTCACCGAAGAGGAAAAGGCCGAGAAGGCACGCATCGCCGCCGAAAAGAAGGCAGCTGCACTCAAGGCTGCCGAAGAGAAGAAGAAAGCCGCTGCGGCGAAGAAGGCTGCCGAGGAGGCGGCTGGCAACGCACCAGCGGGGGAGTAGTCCGAATTTTGCCAGAGGAGTTTTCGATGGCATCAGATGAGATGGCACATACCGAAGAGGAGCAAGTGCTCGACAAGGTACTCACCGCTCCTAACGTAATTACGCTCGTGCGCCTGTTGCTGCTCCCGCTCTTCCTCTGGCTTCTCTTTGCCACGCCCCATCA
>USOR01000202.1 GCA_900556425.1 uncultured Coriobacteriaceae bacterium | reverse complement strand
CGCGACAGCTCGCAAGCTCGACCAGGTGGGGCTCGGCACGATGGGGGATATCGCCCGAGCATCGGTTGCCGGTCCGCAGGCAAGCAGGAACGAGGACACGCTCTACGACCTCTTCGGCGTAAACGCCGAGCTGCTCATCGACCACGCCTGGGGCTGGGAGCCCTGCACGCTCGCAGACGTCCGGGCGTATCGTCCCGAGTCCAACAGCCTCGGCTCAGGGCAGGTGCTACAGCACCCTTACCCCTTCGAGAAAACGCGCCTTGTCATGCGCGAGATGGCCGAGCAGCTCAGCCTCGACCTTGTCGAGAAGGGCCTCGTCACCGCTCAAATCGTCATCACCGTCGGCTACGACAGAAAGAACCTGGAAGACCCGGTCATCGCATCGCAATACGATGGCGATACCACCACTGATTTCTACGGTCGCACGGTACCCAAACATGCCCACGGCTCCATCAACCTGCCGCAGTGCACCTCGTCGTCACGTCTCATCGTCGATGCCGCCCTCGAGCTTTTCGACTCGACCGTCAACCCACACTTGCTCGCCCGTCGCCTTAACATCACGGCATGCGACGTCAAGCGCGAGCAAGAGAGCACGCAAGATACCCCACAGGAAGAGCAGCTCGAGCTCTTTGCCGATTACGACAAGGACGAGCATGCCAACGCCGTCAAAGAGCAAGAGCTATCCCAGGAGCATCGCCGCCAGGAGGCAATACTGGCGGCTAGAAGGCGCTTCGGCAAGAATGCCGTGCTCAAGGGCACGAACTTGCAGGAGGGCGCCACGCAAACGCAACGCAACAAGCAGATCGGAGGCCATCAGGCATGAGCGATGCAGAGCACATATACGTCGACATCATCGACTTGCCGCATCACGTATCGAGCAAATATCCCCACATGTCAATGGAGCAACGGGCTGCCCAGTTTTCGCCCTTTGCGGCACTTGCCGGACATACTGAGGCCATCAAGCAGGCGGCGCACCACGCCCAAGAACATGGGCCTGATGCGCCGACAGACCAGTCGGAATTCGATTACTGCTGAGACAAAGGGACGGTCCTAACGTCTCGATTTAACCGAAACGTCAGGGCCGTCCCGTAACACCAGGCACGTCGCTAGCCATTGATGTACGAATACCCCTGCGAGAGCAACGTCTGCACGCGGTCATCGGCCAGCGAGTAAATGACCTGCTTGCCATCGCGCACGAAGTCCACGAGGCGCTCCTGCTTCATGCTGCGCAGCTGGTGCGAGGTAGCACCCTGCGTGACCCCCGCTGCATGCGCGATATCGGCGACGCACTTGGGACCCTCCACGAGGGAGTACAGAATCTTGAGACGCGTTGGGTCAGCGAAGATCTTGAAGAGGTTGGCGAGGCTGAAGAGTGACTCCTCACTCGGCATCTTGAAGTTCATCGGCTGCATGTCGTAAATGGTCTGCGGCTTGGACGTGGTCTTGCTATGTGACCCCATCGAGTGCTTGGGCACATAGGCCGAGGACATCTTGGGCTGTGTTGCCGCCGGCTTGGCCGTGGACACGGTCTTGCTCGCAGGCTGCACCTGCGGCGTTGCGTCATGCTTCTTGTCGTGCTTCTTCTCAGGCTTGGACTTCGATGGCTTGACATCGGCCTTGAGCTCGAGCTTCGCGGCCTTGTCTTTCGCCTTGCCCTTCTTCTTGTCCTTGTCCTTCTTCTTGCCCTTTGCCATGACGCGCCTCCTTCTACTGCGATGGCCGGGAATATGCCCGACCATCGACCGCATCGATTATCGTTACCCCGTTATGAAGGGAAGAATGTTCGTGATGAGAATCACCGCGACGAGAATCGGGGCGATGTACTTGATCATAACGACCCAGGCCTTCTCGGCCTTGAACTCGCTTGAAATCTCGATCTCCTCGATAAGCGCCTTGGGCTTGATGATCCAACCAACGAAGACGCAGGTCAGAATCGCGACGATGGGCATGAGCACCGAGTTCGAGATGAAGTCGAAGAAGTCGAGCAGCGTTGAGCCCTCGCCGATGGGCTGGATAAACGACAGCGAGTTATAGCCCGCATTGACGACGAAGCCAACCGCTACGATGAAGATCATCACGATGATGAGGGACTTGGTGCGCGACAGATGCGTACCGTCGGACACGATCGACACGAGCGCCTCGGTCAGGCTGATGGCACTCGTCAACGCCGCGAAGAACACGAGCAAGAAGAACACGAAACCGATGACGGTCGCCCAGGTGAGGTCCATCGTGTTGAACACCTCGGGCAGGGTGATGAACATGAGTGACGGACCGGACTTTGCGGCAACGGCCTCGGCAGAGCCCATCGCGACGAAGGCAGCCGGCGAAGAACGAGACGCCGAAGTCAAAGCCCGCGATGCGCGTGACCGATGACGTCAAGCTGTCCTGCTTGCGCATGTAGCTGCCATACGTAACCATGATGCCCATGGCCAGCGAAAGCGAGTAGAACATCTGCCCCAACGCGTTGATGACGAGCTCGGGCGAGAACTTGCTGAAGTCGGGCACGAGGTAGTACGCGGCGCCCTCGAGCGCGCCGGGCATCGTGAGCACGAAAACAGCAATCGCGATAGCCATGATGATAAGCGCAGGCATCATGATGAGATTGGCCTTCTCGATGCCCTTTTGCACGCCAAGCGCGACGATAATGAAGACGATGGCCATGAAGACGAGCATGAACAGAAAGCTCTCGGTATTGCTGCTGATGAAGCCACCGAAGAAGTCGCCACCATCGGCCAGCGCCGCTGGCCCTGCCGTGACATAGCTCACCATGTACTTGGTGACCCAGCCGCCGATGATGCAGTAATACGGCGTGATGATGAACGGCACAGCCGCCGCGAGCACGCCAATGAAGGTGAACTTGGCACCAAAGTGCCTGAAAGCTCCGATAACGGATTGCCGTGTCTTGCGACCAAGCGCGGTCTCGAGCAACAGCAGGGAGACGCCGAAGGTCAAAACAAGCACCAAATAGGTGAGCAGGAACATGCCGCCACCGTATTTCGCGGCGAGATACGGGAAACGCCAGAGATTT
>USOR01000201.1 GCA_900556425.1 uncultured Coriobacteriaceae bacterium | reverse complement strand
CCTCTCTGCGCTCGACACCATCTATGGCAAAGAACGCCGCGAGCAGATCTTCTCGGAAATCGACCCCACGCCCCTCGGCAGTGCTTCGCTTGCGCAAGTGCATCGGGCGGTCTTGCGCGAGAGCGGTGAGCTCGTCGCCATCAAGGTGCAGCGCCCCGGCGTCCGTGTCACCATGGCGCAAGACATCGATATGATGCGCTCGCTCGCCAAACATGCACAGCGCTTCATGAAGGACAACCAGATCGTTGACTTGCGCGACGTGGTCGAGGAGCTCTGGCAGACCTTCCTCGAGGAAACGGACTTCGATAAGGAAGCCCAGAATCTCGCTGAATTCGCCGAGCTCAACAAGGACGTCGCCTTCCTCCACTGTCTCAAACCGTATCCGCAATATTGCACCGAGGAAGTACTCGTCATGGAGTACGTCGACGGTATCTCGATTCGCGATACGCAGAAGCTCATCAAACACGGATATGACCTCGCCGAAATCGGCGAGAAACTACTCGACAACTACGCCACGCAGATTCTCGACGATGGCTTCTTCCACGCCGACCCGCATCCCGGCAACATCGAGATCAAGGATGGCCGCATCGTCTACCTCGATCTTGGCAACATGGGGCGTCTTACGCCCGACGAGCGCGCAAGTTTCACGCGCATCATCGTCGCCGTCGGCCATGAGAGCTCGACCATGCTCGAGGACGCGCTTATCGGCTTCTCGGTCGGCGGAGACATCAACGCCATCGACCATCCCCGTCTGCTCAGCACGCTCGACCGCGTCATCGACCGATACGCATCGACGGAAATGAACGAGATAGACATCGGCGCATTCCTCACCGACATCACCAACGCCATGCGTGAATGCAAGCTCGAGCTGCCGAGCTGCCTCACCGCCGTTGCCCGCGGTTTGGTCACGCTCGAAGGCACGCTCATTAACTTCGTGGGCAGCTTCAACATGGTCGATGTCATCAACGGACACCTCAGCCGCGAGAAAACCCCGATGGACGAGTTCAAGCAGATGACACGCGACCTCATCATCAGCCTCGATCGCTCCGCCCGCGGTCTCGCGCGCGCCACCGAATACATCGGCGACGTCACCCACATGCTGAGCCGCGGCCAGCTCAAGGTCAACATGGAGATGCTGAGCAGCCAGGAGCCTCTCGGCAAGCTCTCGCGCATCATCAATCGTCTCACGCTCGGCATGATCACGGCCGGTACGCTCGTGAGCGCCGCACTCGTGAGCACGATCTCGGAGCCAACCGTCGCAGGACTTCCCGTGCTCTCGTTTACGGGCTACTGCGTCGGCATTGGCCTCACGCTCTGGATCATCATCGACATCATCCGCCACGGTGGCAATAACGCCTAGACGGGGACACCTCACATAGCGCCGGAAATCCTTGGCAACATCTTCGCCGAGGCAGACACGCACCTGCTCCGGAAGGCGCCGCACATGCTAGATGCCCAGCCAGCCTCCGATAATCGGCATCCAACCCATGATAAAGATGATGACGAGGAGCACCGGAATGCAGTAGCTAACCCAGCCATGCATCCATTGCGGAAACTTCATGCCCTCGCCGGTATCGACTTCCTTGATGAAGTTCTTCCAGCCCCAGCCAAACTTGCGCGTGCAGAAGAGCAGGAACACGAGTGAGCCAAGGGGCAGCAGGTTGTTCGAAACGATGAAGTCCTCGATGCCCTGGATATCGCCGATGCCCGGAACCTGCACGCCAGAGAGCACGTTGAAACCCAGAGCGCACGGCAGCGACAGTATGGTGATAAGCACAAGCGCGATGCGAACGGTCTTGAGACGATCCCAGCCCTTGTAATCCATGAACATCGCGATGATGTTCTCGAACACGGCGACAACCGTGGAAAGCGCCGCAAACGACATGAATAGGAAAAAGAGTGCGCCCCAGAGCTGCCCAAGCCACATCTGCGCAAACACGTTTGGCAAGGTCACGAACACGAGGCCCGGACCGCTCCCCGGATCGACGCCAAAGGCAAAACAAGCAGGAAAGATGATGAGGCCGGCCATGAGCGCAATGACGGTATCGAGCACGCCGACAGAGAGTGCCTGCCCGAAGATGCGGCGCTCCTTACCCAGATAGCTACCGAAGATCTCCATGGAGCCAATGCCGATGGAGAGCGTGAAGAAGCTCTGTCCCATCGCGGCGTAGACGACCTCCGCGAAACCCGCGGGGCCATTGGCGAACATCTTGGAGAAATCCGGCATGAGGTAAAAGGCCAAGCCGCCCTCGGCACCCGGCAGCGTAACCGCGCGGACAACGAGAACGAGAAGGATCACGAACAGCGCGCACATCATGAATTTGGTAACGCGTTCGACACCCTTGTTCACGCCAAATCCGCAGATGAGCATGCCTATCACGCACACGATGATTGTCCAAACCACGACCTCACCGGGATTTGCGAGCATCGTCTCGAAAACGCCGTCCACCTGGGCCGTGTCCAAGCCATTGAACTCGCCGGACGCCATCTTGATGAAGTAGTCGAGCATCCAGCCCGCCACGCAGGTATAGAACATCATGAGCATGAAGTTGCCGATGAAACCCACCCAGCGCATGAAGTGCCACTTGGTGCCAGCAGGCTCAAGCACGTCAAAGGCGCGCGAAATGGACTTCTGGCTTGCACGGCCCACCGTATACTCGAAGCAGAGCATAGGCAGGCCAAAAAGTATGAGAAAAAGGATATATAGGATGATGAAGGCGGCACCACCGTACTCGCCCGTGATGTAGGGGAAACGCCAAACGTTTCCCAAGCCGATTGCGCAACCTGCACTTACCAGCAGAAAGCCGATGTTGCTCGAAAACCTATCGCGTTGAGCCATCTCATCCCTCACTTGTCCGGTGCACCCTCCCCTGGTGCGATAACCCGATATGGTATCACGGCAGGCCCTTCGCGACCCTCACCGTAACGCTTCGGTGGCATCATTGGGGGCAGGCATACCACCTTCGCGTATAATCTCCGGAGATATTCGCACGGCAAGCCGTCTGCGCGGCATCATGATGTAAGAGGAGCT
>USOR01000200.1 GCA_900556425.1 uncultured Coriobacteriaceae bacterium | reverse complement strand
CCAAGGCTCTGGAGGGCAAGGCCGCTGTGGCCAACGCTCGCCTGGCTTACGAGCTGTTCGAGAACAAGTTCGCCAACGATCCGCGTTGGGCTGCTCTTGAAGCCAAGGGCGCCAAGAAGCAGCGTCCGCTGTGGGCCTCCACCGGCACCAAGAACGCCGCATACTCCGACTGCAAGTACGTCGACGAGCTCGTTGCTCCGTTCGTCGTCAACACCATGCCGGAGAAGACCCTGAACGCTCTCGCCGATCACGGCAATGGCGCTCCGTCCATCAAGGGCACCTACGAAGAGTCCCACGCCATCATGAACAAGCTCGCCGATCTGGGCATCAACATCAAGGATGTCACCGACAAGCTGGAAGCTGACGGCGTCGCAGCCTTCATCAAGTCCTGGGACACCGTCCTCGCCGACGTCCAGGCTGGCATCGACCGCGTCAACGGCTGAATCATTCGCTGATACAGCACCGTTAAACGGATAAAAGCCGAGAGGTCTCCATCTTTTGATGGAGACCTCTTTTTCGTATGCCGAAATAATACGCGCAGAAGACATACGGAAAGACAAAAAGGCCGCGATATCAAATCGCGGCCATAATCGAAAGAAAAGCGAACTGGAAATCAAGCCTGCAAATACGTGCTGAAGAAGTCGCCGATCTCGCCGATGGTCTCCTTCAACATGCTGATACGAGGCAGATAGACCACACGGAAGTGGTCCGGCTCCTGCCAGTTGAACGCACCGCCGTGGCTGATGAGGATATGCTTGTCATGCAGCAGGTCAAGCGCGAACTGCTCATCGGAATGGATGTTGAACTTCTTCACATCGATCTTCGGGAAGATGTAGAACGCCGCTTTCGGTTTGACCGCAGTGATGCCTGGAATATCGTTGAGCATGTTGTACACCAACTCGCGCTGATCGTAGATGCGGCCGCCGGGCACCAGATAATCCTTGACGCTTTGATGGCCGCCCAATGCGGTCTGCACCACCGACTGCGCAGGCACGTTCGAGCACATACGCATGTTGGCCAGCATGTTCAGACCCTCGATGTAATCCTTGGCGAGACGCTTGTTGCCGCTCAGCACCATCCAGCCGACACGCCAGCCGGCGATCATATGGGACTTCGACAATCCGGAGAACGTCACGCAGAACAGGTCCGGCGCAAGGGACGCGATGGAGATGTGCTCCAACCCATCCATGACCAGACGGTCGTAGATCTCATCCGAGAAGATCATGAGCTGGTGCTCTCGCGCAAGATCGACAATCTGCTGAAGCACTTCCTTCGGATACAGCGCGCCGGTCGGATTGTTCGGATTGATGATGACGATCGCCTTGGTCTTGTCGGTGATCTTGGAACGCATGTCGTCGATGTCCGGATACCATTCGGAATCCTCATCGCAGACGTAATGCACGGGATGACCTCCCGCGAGCGTGGCACAGGCCGTCCACAGCGGGTAATCGGGCATGGGCAGAAGAATCTCGTCGCCATCGTCGAGCAGGGCCGACATGCAGATGTTGATGAGCTCAGAGACGCCATTGCCCGTATAGATGTCCTCCATCTGCACGTTGGGCAGCCCTTTGAGCTGGTAGTACTGCATGATGGCCTTACGGGCAGACCATAGGCCCTTCGAATCCGAATATCCCTCGCAATCCGCAAGCTGCAGCGACATGTCGTGCACGACCTCATCGACCGCGCGAAAGCCGAAGGGCGCCGGATTGCCGATGTTGAGCTTGAGCACGTGCATGCCCGCCTGCTCCATGCGGTTTGCCTCGTCGAGCACCGGGCCACGCACGTCGTAGAGAACGTTATCGAGCTTCGTGGACTTCTTGAACTGACGCAAGGGTGCCGGTTCTTCCTCTATTGCCCGTCCATCCACGTGTGGATGCTGCGGCTCCTCGCTTGCCTGCTGGCCCGGATTGAGCCAGTCCGCTGCGACATCGAGTGCCTGGGCAAGAAAGTTCAACGTTGATTTGCGCGGCATGGTCTTGCCGCTCACGTATTGGCTCAGTTGGCTCTTACCTAGCTTGACGCCCTGGATTTCGGCCTGTCGCAGCAAGTCGACCTGCTTGAGGCCGCTCGCCTTCATCGCTTCTCTGAGTCGTTCGGCAAAAACAGATGAGTTCATTTTCTGCTCCATAAGTTCAATTTACTGGTCACGAAGTTCATTTTTAGCAGAATAGCATAACGAGCCAGCCAAGAGGTTCAATTTCGAAAATGGGACAAATGGACAGGACATTTGTCCCACATTTCCCCCATCCGTGTGGGCGGGCTGCTCCGCTCCGACGGTCGCTTCCCGACAGCCCGCTTCGCGGTCTTTACGGCGCGCTCCCTTGGACCTCCGCTTCACAGCCCGCCCACACGGATTCCTATATTCAGAAAAGCGAACGCTTGTTCGTGTCTCAGTCATCCCCTATACTTTCGTGCCATGGAAGAGAACGGCAAAAAGCAACGGTCGTACGTCGCAATCGACCTCAAGTCCTTCTACGCATCGGTCGAGTGTGCCGAGCGTGGTCTTGATGCGCTTACGACCAACCTCGTCGTGGCAGACAAGCGTCGCACCGAGAAGACCATATGCCTTGCCGTCTCGCCTTCTCTCAAGGCACACGGCATCTCGGGCAGGGCACGCCTCTTCGAGGTCATCCAGGCCGTCAAGAAAATCAACGCCCAGCGCAGGGCGCAGGCGCCGGGCCGCAAACTCGTAGGCTCCTCGAGCAATGCCGTCGAGCTATCCCAGCATCCCGAGCTCGCCCTCGACTATGTCATCGCTCCACCACGCATGGCCCTCTACCTGCAACGCAGCACGGAGATTTACGAGATATACCTGCGCCATGTCGCCCCCGAGGACATTCACGTCTACTCCATCGACGAGGTCTTCATCGACGTGACGGGCTACCTGCGCACAGCCGGCATGACGGCACACGAGTTCGCCGCCATGCTCATCGCGGACGTTCTGGCCGAGACGGGCATTACGGCCACGGTCGGTCTCGGCACCAACCTCTACCTTGCCAAGGTCGCGATGGATATCGTTGCCAAGCATATACCCGCCGGCCCGGATGG
>USOR01000199.1 GCA_900556425.1 uncultured Coriobacteriaceae bacterium | reverse complement strand
CTTGTCTCTCGTGATTCCCCATTTCGAGAATAACCCGAGCTTCATCAGCTTGGTGATTGCCACCGTGGGCACCACCATCGCTCCCTGGATGATCTTCCTGACGCAGAACAACGTCGTGGATAAGGGCGTCACGCCAGACGAGCTCCCGCTCGAGCGCGTCGATGCCATTGGCGGCGCAATCGTCGCATGCGCGGTCGCGGGTTTCATCATCATCACGACGGGCACCGTCCTGTATCCGCAGGGGGTCACCGTGGGTAGCGCCGCCGCAGCCGCAACGGCACTCACGCCCATTGCCGGGCAATACGCCACGATTCTCTTCGGCGTTGGCCTCGTTGCGGCGAGTTTCCTTGCCGCCTGCGTCGTTCCGCTCGTCGCCTCCAGTGCCATTTGCGAGGCATTTGGCTGGGAGCGCGGCGTGGATCGGGGTTGGAATGATGCCCCCGCATTCCGGGGAATCTATACCGCCATGATCGTCATTGGCGTCGTGGTGACGCTCATTCCTGACGTCAGTCTCATCAGCATCATGCTCGTCGCGCAGTTCGTTAGCGGCGTGCTGCTGCCGGTGCTGCTCATCTTCATGGTGCTCATCCTCTCCGATCGTCATGTCATGCGCGCGTACACCAACCGCCGACTGCTCACCGTGCTCATCTGGGTGCTCATCGTGGTAGTCTTCGTGCTGACGATAGGCTGTTTGGTCATGACCGTGCTCGGTTTTTGAGGTGAGAGATGCGCTGCTGGGAAGACAGGGGTTGCCACGGGGCGATGTCGAAGGACTGCCCGCATGATGCCACGGGCGTCTGCCCGCGCGACTGCATCAATACCATATGCGATTGCTCCTGGTACGAGCGCGCCGGTGCCATGGAAATGCTCGATGCCTATGACGTCGACTTCAGCGTGGCTCGCAAGGAGAACTGCCACAACTGTCGCTTCTTCCTCTCGCGGGCTCCCAAGATTGCATAGCAAGACGAAAGCCGCCGGGGCGGGTTTGTCTTAATGAGACAGCGTCTCTGAGCAACTGTCTCATTTGCCTGGTCAGCGTGCCCTCTCATACCAATTGCATGAGCGCGACCATGCGTTTGCGCATCAAATATGTCCGATTTGGGGCAGACGGCATGAGGCCTGTGCCCTCTTCTTTCATAGGCTCTACCCAGAAGCCGTAGCTGACGGAGCATCGTCGGCAAAGGAGAGGAGGGCTTGTCATGAGCCGAAGAGTCGAAGTGGCCGAACACGGCACATCCCCCGAAGAGATAATCAAAACACCACGGTATGCGTGGGTGATACTCGCGATCACGTACTTCGCGAGTATCACAGCGCCTTTGGGACAATTCAAGGTTACGGCAATCGCCGGGGAGATCATCGGCGCTTACGGACTGAATTACGCATCGTTTGGCATGCTGATGACCTGCCTTGCGATTATTGGTGCGATCCTCGCGTTTCCGGCCGCGTTTATCTGCCGCAAGATTGGCCTCAAGGCGACCTGCATCCTCGCGATGAGTTGCATTATCGTCGGAGGATTGGTTGAGGTGGCCACTGGATCGATGATCCTTCTCTATCTGGGACGCTTCGTCGAGGGCGTCGGATTGGGCCTCATCGGCGTGGCCTCGCCGACAATCATATCGCTCTGGTTTCCGGAGAAGACCCGTGGCCTTGCCCTGGGCGTTTGGTGCACGTGGGTGCCCATGGCCATAACGATCGACTTTAACGTCGCGCCGGCCATGGCCCAGGCAATGGGTTGGCAGTCGGTCTTCTATGGCGTCGTGATCATCACGGCCATCGCGCTCGTGCTGTTCATCGCGTTCTATCGTCAGCCAGTGGGAAAGAGCAACATAGCCAACTATGGCGTCGAGGGGAGCATGAGCGATTGCTTCAAGTACCTCAAGAACAAGTACATCTGGATACTCGGCTTGACCTTCTTGGTATTTAACTTCATCCAGGGCGGTGTCGTGAACACCTACTATCCCACGTATCTTTCCTCCATGGGGTTTGATGCGGGCACGGCAGGATTCATGACCTCGGTCATCACGCTCATCGGTTTCATCATGAACCCGCTTTCGGGCGCATGGTCCGATCGCTTGCCAATCAACAAGAAGTTCATTCTTGTTGCCCTATTTGCCGCCACGAGCTTCATCGGTTTCATCGTGGGCTTTCCGGAGACCATGGGGCCGTTTAGCATGGTGGGCATCTGGTTCTTCATCGTGCTCATGGGCTTTTCCGCGGCCTTTGGCGGCGGCGGAAGCCGCCCCCTCGCACCGACGATCCTCTCGAGCTCGGCCATGGCGGCGACGCTCGGCATGGCGGTTATGCAGTTCACGCAGTGCTTTGGGCAGATGCTCGCCCCCGTCTACGGTGCATGCCTCGATGCTGGCCTTGGCTGGGTGGGGACTGCATGGGTAACGGTCATTCCGCTTTCCGTCGTTGCGCTCATCCTCGCGTTCTTCATCAAGCCCGGCGGCAAGACCGCGCCAGGCGAGCCTGCCGAGGACAAACCCGTTCGATAGGACTCGCGCAAACCGTACGTCAACTCCGTGCTCCCGACGCCTGCGAGTGGCTCGGGGGCACGTTGAGGCGCGGGGAGAGGAGAACATGCGATGAGCGAGCATCGTCGCGGAACGCGCTGCAGCGTCTGCATCTTCTGCGGGCGTTGCTCCGTGGATGGGGAAGCGCAACAGGTAGACGCCGTCAGCCATGCCACTAACTGGGCAGATGCCTTCAAGGAGATGGATGATGGCAGCGCCGGTGCGCCACCTCCCACTCCAGGTGCTCCCGGCGAATGCGATGCCGTGACAGGCGCCACGCCCGGAGTCGCCACCGCATGCAAAGAGCTGGGTCTCGACGACATGGCGAATCTTGCCGGCAAGCTCGGCATCAAGCCGCCCGGGCAAGCGTGATGAAGGTCCTCCGGACCGCTCGCTTGCCTTCTCGAAATAGGGGGTGTCGAATGATTGCGGACTTGCTCTCACACCCGACTCGCGAAAAGCGTGATGCCGCGTGCGGCGACGCAAAGCTAGTCCCTTTAGGGAAACTCGCGCACAAAGATCGTGCGCTCAGA
>USOR01000198.1 GCA_900556425.1 uncultured Coriobacteriaceae bacterium | reverse complement strand
GGCTGGTCTGCATCCAAATAGGCCCACTCGCGCAACCGACCCGAGGAAACGAGGCGACGGCATGACCGGACAACGGACAATCGACGAGGAGACGCTTGCGGGCATCGCCTTTGCCGGCAGAACGCTCGGCCCCTTTTTCAGGTACGACCCCCTGCTCGACCGCGAGAAGGTGGAGGCGCTATACGTCGCGCTGGCGCGATCGGACGCCGCCGCGCTATGCGAGGAATGGCCCTTCGTGGCACCCGACGAAGCGCTCGAGCCCATCGCCGACATGGTCAGGGGCGCCAAGCGCCTCGAAGACGAGCTTGCCGTGGATAACGAGTCGCTGGCCGCCACGTCATCGCTTGCCGACGAATACCGCCGGCTCTTCGTCGGTCCGGCCAAGAAGGCCGCCCCGCCCTGGGGCTCGGTATACACCGATCGCGACCAGGTCGTCTTCGGTCTCTCGACTCTTGACCTGCGCGAATGGCTACGCGGAAACGGGATCGAGGTCCGCCGGGGCGAGTCGGAGGAACCCGAGGATCACATCGGGACGATGCTCGAGCTCATGGCGTGGCTTGCCGACAACCGCCCCGAGCTGCTCGGAGATTACCTGCAGCATCACCTGCTCACGCTCCGCATTTCCTCGCCCTCATGGAAGACGCCGCGGCAGACGCCTTCTTCGCGGGGCTTGCCGCATTGACGCGCTCCACGCTGCTCGGCATCCAGGACGTGTTTTCCCTCGACGTCATCGAGCCGCGGTTTTACCGATAGACAACTCGCTCACGAGTTGATGTACGCCTCGACATCGGTCTTGAAGTAGCCTTCGGGAATATTTGCGTGGATGAAGTCGATGAAGTCCTGGGCCGAGCGGGTGAACACGTGCTCACTGCTCCAGGCAAGCGAAACGGGATACCACATGGGCGGTGTGTTGACAATGAAGCGCAGGACCTCCGGGTCGTCACGATAGCGGTTGTAGATGCATTCGGGAACTGTTCCCCAACCCAATCCCGCTTTCACGCCTTCAACCATAGCCTCGTGCGTATCGAAACAGGCAATCATGTTGTGATCTTGCAACGACAGACCGTAACGCTCGCGAAAGTGGCGATTGCCCACCATGTGACGACCCGAATCCCATTCGTAGATGATCATGGGCCAATCGAGCAGCGTCTCGACGGGAATCGGCTGCGCGGTGCGGTTGTATGGTGCTGCGTTGGGGCAGATGAAGATGAGTTTCTTGTATCCCAGCACCTCGAGCTCGAGACCGGGTTCCTCGGGTTGGTTCTCGAGCATGGCAAAGTCGAGCTTGCCGGCCTTGAGCTGCTCAACCAGCTGCGGCTCGTAGCCCGCCTCCAGATGCACGCGCACGTCAGGTGCCTTTCTCGAAAACTCGGCAACGAGGCGCGGCAGTAGAGCGACACCATCGTTGATGCACATTCCGACATCGAGCGTCGACTCGAAGCGCTCGTCGATCGCCGCCAGCTGCGAGGCCAAGACACGTTCGAGGCCGGCGGTATTTCGCGCGAAGTTAATCACGAGCTCACCCGCCTTCGTGGGCGTAATGCCCGTTGAGGTGCGCTCGAAGAGCTTGCGTCCCACGCGTTTTTCGAAGCTCGTTATTCTCTGCGATAGACCCGGTCGCGACATGAATAGCTGGTCGGCTGCCTGAGAGAGGCTTTTGGCTTCCGAGAGCACAATGAGCAGTTCGATATCTTCGAAAAGCATGTCAACCTCCCGGCTTGGCAAATGCCTTTTTGGCAGGGTATTTGAAATGGCGCACTAAATATATAGTCTACACAAAATTCGTCCTTCCTGTCTAGGCCGCTCGATCCATTCGATGCAGCGTTCCTTTATAACCGCTGTAAGGATTTGTTACATGAAAGCATGACTTTCCATCCCCCTTTCAAAACCTCAACACCCAAATCCGCAAGGATGTGAGTTAGCAGATTCTAACCATCGTATATTTGCCTTGCGACAGCCTTATGCGGGCACTGGGCGCTCCCCCGGGAATCGTCTGACCCCCTCTTACGTCAACGAATCCCCAAGCCCACTGCCCGCATTAAGGCAATGGCAAACGTGAGGAATTGAAGCAAGAGAGGGAGGTACGTATGGACAAGCAGGGCATCATCGATGCGAGCAAGAAGCGTCGCGAAGGCGAACGCATCTTCTACACCTCATGTCCGGCAAATGGCTGTTGGGATTCGGCCTGCGTTCTGAAATGCCATATGAAGGATGGCAAGATCTTCGCAATCGAACCCGATGACTCCATCAACAAGAACGACAGCCGCGAGGACAAGACGTGGGAGGAACTGCTCAAAGGCAACATCCAAGCGCGCCCGTGCGCCATGGGACATTCCTGGAAGAAGGAACTCTACGGCGAGACGCGTCTTCTGCACCCCATGAAGCGCGTCGGGGAAAAGGGCCCGGGCAAGGGATACTTCGTACCCATCAGCTGGGACGAGGCGCTGGACACCATCGCCGATAAGATGAAGGAGATCAAGGCCGAGTACGGTCCCTATGGCATCTTCCATTCGCAGTATCCGAGCTTCGAGAAGAACGGCTTTCCGCTGGCACCATGGTGGGAAGCTGGCTTTGGTGCTTGGGGAGAGCACTCAACCTCGGGACACGCGGCCGGCGAGATGCTGCACCTGGGCGTCGACCTGACCAAGGTCACACGAGGCCTGCAAAACTCGATTCCGGGCTTCGAGGCTCCGGACATCTTCTATTCCAAGCTCCTCATCCTGTGGGGCATGGACCCGGTCGTCGCGTGGTACGGGCAGACGTCCTACTACATGAAGCTCGCACACGAATACGGCATCAAGACCATCATCATCGATCCGCGCTACACCCAGTCGGCCGAGCTCATCGCCGACCAGTGGATCCCCATCCGCCCCGGCACCGACCTGGCCATGATGCTCGCCATCGCGCAGGTGCTCTTCGAGGAGGACATGCTCGACCACGAGTTCATCGAAAAGTGGGTCGACAAGGAGGGTCTCGACGAGTGGCGTACCTACGTCATGGGCGAAGGCGAAGACGGCATCAAGAAGACCCCCGAGTGGGCCGCCCCCATCTGCGCGGTTCCCGCCG
>USOR01000197.1 GCA_900556425.1 uncultured Coriobacteriaceae bacterium | reverse complement strand
CCGAGCTCGCCGTCGATTAGTCGACGGCGAAGCTATTGGCGCATAGACCACCGTGGTCGATGGCGATGACGCCCTCGTTGCCTAGACGGCAGTAGAAGCCAACGGGCTTGCCCTCGTAGAGATACACGCCGGGCATGGACTGCCATGACTCGACTTTGCACGGGTCGTCACCGTCGATGACGGTGTTGATGATATCGACGCGAGGCGGCTGGTAGAACTCCTGCACGATGTATCCGGCATCGAGGTTCTCGTCCACGATGCGCTCCCATCGCTCCTGGTCAAAGTCGACGCCGGGATATACGCCGTGCGCGCCGTAATCATCGGCCGGCTTGATAATCCAGGCGTCCTTGTCGTCTTTGACCTCGTCGAGCGTGAAGCCGTCCACGCCGCTTTCGAGGCGATAGGTGCGCGGTACGTGTGCGTCCACGAAGGCGGCTTCCTCCTCGCTCAGGAACACGCGGGTGCGCTCGTCGAACAAGGCGATGTTGACTTCCTTGGAATGCACGACCGTCGTGCGGAAATGCCCGATGAGACAGACTTTGCCAGCAGCAACGGCGTCGATGAGACCACCGCACTCGCCAGGATGCTGCAGGATTTCGCTCGTGACCGCTCGACGGTAGATGGCATCGACGATCTGACCGTCAGTCGAGTCGATGAGATGCTCGCCGTCAAACTCAAAGTCACGTATGTCGGTGAAACGCGCGTCGTATCCTGCCTTCTGGAATGCTTCAATGAAACGGTTGAAGTCGCTGAAGACCCCGCTTTCGCGAAAATCGGTGACGGCAATCGTCGGGTTGGGACGTGCGCTGGGACGGCTTTCGTATATGCGCATGAAGGACGCGACCCAACTGTCGAAGAGTTCGAACTGCCTGAGCTCGTGATTTTGCGCGAAGCGCTTATAGGCCGTGCCTTGCATGAGAGCCTTGCCGATCATGTAGTCGCGCGACATGGCACCGCTGCCGTCCGTATTGAATTCGCAAAACTTGTAGCTCAGATCATCCTCGTTCAGGAAGAGGTCGAAGCGCGCCATGGGCAGAAGGGCGTCGTAGTCGCAAGGCAGCATGATGAGGCGATGCAACTCCTCGGGAAAGTGAAAGAGCTCGCGATAACCCTCGTCGTCAAGGTAGCGTCTGATCACCTTGCAGAGAATGCGATGCATGGTCGTTACTTGATCGGCGATATAGGCGCGGTCCTCTTTGTTGAAGAGGTATGGCACGTAGGGGAATGGCGCAGGGGCGCCATGAACCCAGACATCTGAGTCGGCGATGAAGGCAAGTGCCATTTCTCGTCCGTTGACGTCTCCATCCAGTGCCAGGATATCGGCAATGTACTGCGCGCGTTCCTCTTTCATGAACCCTCCGCTCTGTCGTTTCACATGCTCAGTATCCCACGGTGTGCGTGTCATGCATAGCGCAAATCGTATCCGGGTTCGTTCCGATTTTCGTTGGAGAGAGGTCTTGAATCGATGGGTGTTTGCTCGGTGATTTGACCAAAGACATTCGGCGTTTTTGTTGGATTTGCCTGAAAGAATTTCCCCCACGGTAGTTTGGCGAGAAAGGATGAACATGGCCGCAAAAGCGCAGATTGCATATCCCGGAAATGACGAAGAAGCATCAGCTGACGAGCATGGCATGGTCGAAAACGAGGAAGCTCGCGGTAACGAATGCGGCGATGAGTCCGCATGCGATATCGACGAGGATTTGCTCGAGTTCGCCGAAGGCAAGGTTGAGGACGATGAATGTGAGGCTGGGGTAGCGAACAAAGATGCCGAAACGGTCGTTCGTGCATCGAGCGTACCTCCGGATCGGAGTTTCGACATCTCGCCCGAGGAGTTCTGCGGGGATCCCTACGAGCAGGAAGGTCATATCGAATCGCGCCAGGAACTCGGCAGGAAAGGCGAAGAGGCGGCCGTGCGCTACCTCAAGTCCCGCGGGTACACGATTATCAAGCGCAATTGGTTCTGCCGCTTCGGAGAGGCGGACATCATCGCCCGCGACCCGGAAGGCACGCTTTGCTTCATCGAGGTCAAGACGCGCCAGAGTCTCGAGGCCGGGCTTCCCGAGGAGGCGATTACGCGCAACAAGCAGAGCCGCTACGAACGCATTGCGCTGTGTTACATGATGGTGACCGATGACTGGGATGACAACAGCAGCGTCCGCTTCGATGCCATTGCGATCTGTGTTACGGCACCTCATCGCGCGCTCCTGCGTCATCATAAGGGTTGCTTCAATGAGTGCTTCTAGGACCGTACGCGCCTGCGTCCCCACCTGCGCCCTCTACGGTGTCCAGGCCGTTCCCGTCACGGTTGAGATCGAGATCGGGCCGGGGTTGCCTGGCTGGCACATCGTCGGCATGGCCGATGCGTCCGTGCAAGAGGCACGTCTGCGGGTGCGAAGTGCCGTGAGGGCGGCCGGTTTCGATATGCCGGCCAGCCACGTGGTTATCAACCTGGCTCCTGCCACCGTGCGCAAGAGTGGCTCCGGCTTCGATTTGCCCATCGCGATCGCATATCTTCTTGCAACGCGACAGATTGACCCGGCTTACGTCGAGGAGACCCTGGCCGTGGGGGAGCTCGCCCTTGATGGCGCCGTGCGCCCCGTTGACGGCTTGCTCGCATACGCCATCGGTGCCCAACGAGACCAGTTGCGCCTGCTATCCGCATCCGATGCAACGTGCATGCCGAAGCTCAGCGGGCTCGATCACGTGTGCATCGACCATCTCGCCCAGCTGCGATCCGCGTCGTTCTCTCCTCCCGACACGCTTGAGGCTGGGGTAGGTGCCGAGCAACTCGATTATCGTGATGTCGTCGGCCAACAATTCGCCGTGCGCGCTCTCACGATTGCGGCGGCAGGCGGGCATGGCGCTCTGCTCATCGGGCCTCCCGGTGCGGGCAAGAGCATGCTTGCAAAACGCTTGCCGAGCATACTCCCGCCGCTTGACGAGGAGGAGCGCATCGAGACGGCACTCATTCACTCGGTCGCCGGCCTCGATTTGCATGCCATTACGTCGGGCGTACGCCCCTTTCGCGCACCGCATCATTCGGCGACGGTCGCTTCGCTCGTCGGTGGCGGCTCGGG
>USOR01000196.1 GCA_900556425.1 uncultured Coriobacteriaceae bacterium | reverse complement strand
CGTCTCCCTGCTCATCGATATGGGTCAGTTGTTCCGCCATCAGTGCTCCTATCCGCCAATCTGGCTCATATTGCGTTCGGTTCCCACTTTGTCATGATGCTCGTCGGGTTTTGCGCCAAGCGCCGCCAAGAGCACATCGCGCACGGCCTTGTCCCCCTTGCCCGAACGCAACGCAGCACGCACGTCGAACTCTTCATCGGAAAAAAGGCACGGACGAATCTTGCCATCCGCCGTCAAGCGAAGACGATTGCATTCGCTGCAGAAGTGGCGCGAAAGCGGAGAGATGAATCCGACCGTGCCCTTTGCGCCTTCGAATTCGAAGTAGCGCGCGGGGCCCCAGCCGGTAGGCTTGTGGTTCCCGGCAGGCTTGAGCTCGCCAAGGCCGGATGCGATGGCCTGTTCGTTTATCATGCCGAAAAGCTCTTCGCTGGCAATGACGTCCTCCTTGCCCCAACCGCAACCGCATGACCCGGTGCTTTCGCCCACGGGCATGTACTCGATGAAGCGCACATGCAAGGGCCTGTCGAGCGAGAGCTTGGCAAAGCCGAAGAAGTCCTGGTCGAGACTGCGAACGGCGACGGCGTTTATCTTGACAGGATCAAAGCCGTTCTCGAGAGCCGCGTCGATGCCCGCAAACACGTCCTCGATCTTTCCGAGACGCGTCACGTAGGTGAACTGTGCGGGATCGAGCGTGTCGAGCGAGATGTTGACGCGCGTGAGACCGGCATCCTTCAAATCGGCCGCCATCTTGGGGAGCAATATGCCATTGGTCGTGAGCGAAATGTCCTCGATTCCCGGCGTAGCGGCGATCTCGCGTACGAGGTCAACCACGCCTTTGCGGACGAGTGGCTCGCCGCCCGTGAGGCGAACCGAGCGGATGCCGAGCCCGGCGGCCACGGCCACCAGCCGCTCGATCTCCTCGATGCGCAGGATGGACTCGTGCGATCTGAACGGCACGCCCTCCTCGGGCATGCAGTATATGCAGCGCAAATTGCAGCGATCTGTCAGAGAGATGCGCAGATAGTCAATCTTGCGCCCGTAATTGTCCTTCATGTGGCTCCCTCGAAGAAGTTCATTGCAGAATACTACAGAGTGCTCGTATCGATGCCGGCAAGCTCGAGGAAATAGCGCGCGACCGCTTCGGAGTCGTCAAGACCGAAGACGGGCTTTCCCTCAGCGCGCACCTGATCGGCAAGGGCGACGTTATCGGTGACGAGCGCAATGCGCTCCTCAGAGGCGAGTTTGGGGTCTGGATGCCCCGCAGCGTTGCGATAGACCTCGATGGCACCATCAGCCTCGGCACGAAACCCCTCGACGATTACCAAGTCAACGTCATCGGCGATCTTGGCGACAAGCTCGTCACGCGATGGCTCGCCCTGCGGCGTGCTCACGAAGATCGCGTACTGATCCGAAGCACTGAGAATGACGGGGTTGGCGCCGGCCTGCGCGTACTTCCAGGAGTCCTTGCCCTCGACATCGACGCCACCCGTCTTGTGACCATGATGCTTGATGACGCCAACGCGGATGCCCATGCTCGTGAGCAACTCCACGACGCGCGTGGTGAACGTCGTCTTTCCGGAATTTGACCACCCGGTCATCGTTATGACAGGCACTTCGCTCATGGATTCTCCTTGCGTGACGCCCGACCATCATTGTGCTGAGCAAAGTATAGCGCAGCTCTCCGACAAAGCACGGAGCAGCTCGAGGCAGACACTGTCGGTGGTGATGCGCACATGCTCGCTCCTGAACGGGGGAAGTCCGAAAACGCTCGCCTTTCTGTCCGAATTTGCTCCTGCTTTGGTCTGGATTCGTTCAGATTGTCGGGGTGGTTCGCTCGGTAAGCAAAGGCATAGCATGGCGGCTCCAATCGAAGCGACCACCTGGACTATCGGGTGGAAAACGAAGGAGAGGCCATGCCACAGAGCTTTCGCCACGCAGCACCAGATACACCACGCGCGCTGCACAAGATGCAGGTCATCATGCTAAGCTTGCTGCTCATATGCACAATGACCTTACCCTACATTGGCGTAGCCGCCACGCGACCCGCCTTGGCATCGGGACAGACCGTCAATTTATGGAAAGAGGGCAATATCCATTACTCAGACGGTGCATGGAACGCGCATATCTTCCACGCAAACGACGGTGAGGGCGAGACACTGGCATATTGCATCGAACCCGCAAAGAACTCGCCCGGCGAGGGAAGCTACGAGAAGAGCAGCATCCATTGCGTGAGCGGAAGGGATTATGAACTCATAGCCGACCTATGGTTCGCCTTCGGTGGGCCGGGTTTCGATGCGAGCATGTGGCCAGCGACAAACTGGAACGGCGACCCCATGGGTGCCGAGGATTACTACCTTGCCTCGCACATTCTTCTGGCCGACACATACAGTTCGAGCGCCCACGAAGCCACCTATGGCGCTGGCGAGAACTTCCGCAACTGGCTTACCTGGAACATCACGGGATTTGACCTAAATAATGGCAGCCTCATCAACCCCAACGCCCTTGGGCGCCTCGTCATGACGCGCACAGGCGAGGTACCCGCCGACTTCGAAGCCTATATGATCGACGGGGGAAGCAAGCAGACCATAGCCGCAAGCTCACGCTACAAGACCGTCGGCATGATCAAGATGAACAAACGGTCGATGAATCCCGATATAACAAACGATAACCCCCTGTACTCCATGGAGGGCATTACATACGGCGTCTACGTGACTAACACCTGTGGCCCCGAAGGCGATACGGGCAAGACTCTCGTGCTCGACGAGTCTGGTTATGCAGAGGTCGGGGGGCTCTATTCAGGCACCTACTTCATACGCGAGATCGAATCCTCCGTCGAGGGCACGGGCTACGCCTACGACCCGACCATTTACAACTGCTGGGTTGACCCCGGAGAAGTGAGCTGGCTTCACGATACGTCAAACGGCGCGGGCGATGTCGACCAAAACGATGTCACGGACGAGCCTCAAACCGAAGACGTTGACGTCATCATCCAGAAACACGACTTGATCACACGGAGTTCGACACCCTCAGGAGACGGTACGCTTGCCGATGCGCTCTTTGAGGTGCGCTATTTCCCGAACCTCACGGG
>USOR01000195.1 GCA_900556425.1 uncultured Coriobacteriaceae bacterium | reverse complement strand
TTACGGCGAAATAATAAGCTCCGCAACTGACTAAGATATTTGGGCGTTTGAAGAATCTTGTTCGCTGTCGTGGATAGCCCATATTTTGCACGAGGCGGGTCACGTAAAAAATCCGCAAGTTCGCGGTCAGAACGCATCCTGCCCGTGTGACCAACTTATAGGGCCCCAAAAAGGGAGAGAAGACAATTGTCGCCGGGGCAGTTTTGTCTTTGGAGGAGACAATTGTCGCCGGGGCAGTTTTGTCTTGGAAATGAGACAACTGCTCAGAGCAACTGTCTCATTTCAAAAGGAAGGGGAGATGACGTATGCATCTCCCCTTCCCGCGAATCTCTATGATGTCGTGACTAGACGATGCCCTGGGCCATCATCGCATCGGCAACCTTGAGGAAGCCCGCGATGTTCGCGCCCATGACGTAGTTGCCCTCGTGACCGTACTCGCGTGCGGCATCGTCAGCGGCGTGGAAGATACCCTGCATGATCTTGCGCAGGCGGTCGTCGACCTCCTCGAAGGTCCAGGAGAGGCGCTCGGAGTTCTGGCTCATCTCCAGGCCGCTCGTGGCAACGCCACCGGCATTGGCGGCCTTGCCCGGGAAGAACGCGACGCCGTTTTGCTGCAGGTACTGAGTCGCCTCGAGCGTGGTCGGCATGTTCGCGCCCTCGGTGAGGATCTTGCAGCCGTTGGCGACGAGGTTCTTGGCGTCCTCGATGTGCACCTCGTTCTGCGTCGCACATGGCATGGCGATATCGCAAGGGGTGACCCACACGCCAGCGCCCTCGTGATACTCGACGGTCTTGTGATCGCAACGCTTGGCATACTCGCTCAGGCGGCCACGCTCGACTTCCTTGATCTGCTTGACGAGGTCAAGGTCGATGCCGGACGGGTCGTAGACCCAGCCCGTGGAATCGGACATGGTGACGACGGTCGCGCCGAGCTGCGTGGCCTTCTCGCAGGCGTAGATGGCGACGTTGCCCGAACCGGACAGGCACACCGTCTTGCCCTTGTAGGAATCGTTGTTGCAGTTGAGGTACTCCTCGGTGAAGTACACAGCACCATAGCCGGTTGCCTCGGTGCGGGCCAGCGAACCACCGTAGGAGAGGCCCTTGCCCGTGAGCACGCCGGTCCACTCGTTGCGGATGCGCTTGTACTGGCCGAACATGAAGCCAATCTCGCGCGCACCCGTACCGATATCGCCGGCGGGCACGTCGGTGTCGGCACCGATGTGACGCTGCAGCTCGGTCATGAAGGACTGGCAGAAGCGCATGACCTCACCGTCGCTGCGGCCCTTGGGATCGAAGTCACAGCCACCCTTGCCGCCACCCATCGGCAACGTGGTAAGGCTGTTCTTGAAGACCTGCTCGAAGCCGAGGAACTTCAGGATGGAGAGGTTCACGCTCGGATGCAGGCGCAGACCGCCCTTGTAGGGGCCAATGGCGCTGTTGAACTGCACGCGGAAGGCGCGATTGACCTGAACTTTGCCGGCATCATCCACCCACGGCACACGGAAGGTGATGATGCGCTCGGGCTCGACGATGCGCTCGAGCAGACCGGCCTCCTCGTACTCGGGATGAGCTTCGATGACGGGCTCGAGGGACTCGAGAACCTCGGTCACGGCCTGGATGAACTCAGGCTGGTCGGCATCCTTTGCCTTGACCTGTTCGATAATGCGCTGTACGTAACTCACGGTTTTCTCCTTGTCTATGACGGGACGCGTGCATTATAGGTTTTGAAGTTCCCATAACGTTGCCGAATTAATGAAATCGAAACATTCGCGAACACGAGGGCGGGCAGTGGGACTGGGACAAGGGGACAGGTCATTTGTCCCACGAACCCCAGTGGGACAAATGACCTGTCCCCCTGTCCCAGTCCCCGAGCGTTATCCACCGTGGTAAAGTAGCAGAACATACGTTTTGGGGAGGAACCATGAGCCTGCTTCAATCTAGCGACGAATACTGGGAGTTCCTGGGACAGTGCACGCAGTGCGGACATTGCACGCAAGCCTGCGAGTCGCTCACCATGGCCGACATGACACTCGGCGACATCGCCAAGGGCCTGCTCGACGCCCAGCGCAATGCCAATTCGGCCGAGGAACTTGCCATCGAGCTCGCCAGCAATCCACAGCTTACCCAGGCGGTGCGCGGTTGCTTCTTCTGTACGAGCTGCAAGAACACCTGCTTCGCGCACAACAACGTCTCCAATCTCATATATCACGCGCGCGATGATTACCAGAAGCTCGGCCTCATCCCCCGTGACACCTACTCGAGCGTCGAGGTCGATCGTGAATGGGACATCTTCACCGCCTATCGTGCCATCTACGGTATCGACCTTACCGATCTCACGCGTCACATCGAGACCGCGACCCATGGCGCCGCGACGGATTGCGAGATCGCATTCTTCCCCGGTTGCTCGCTTGCGGCCTACGCGCCCGAGCTCACGCGCGAGATCTTCGAAACACTCGACGAGCTGGGCGGCAAGACGACGATGATCGACCACTGCTGTGGATCGCCGCTCAAGAGCGCGGGATTTTTCGACCGCGCCGAAGCTCTCTGCGACCATAGCTGCGCGGAAATCGCGTCGTCTGGTGCACACACGCTTATCTGCGTATGCCCCGGTTGCAAGAACGCCATGCAGGCCGCCCTCGACCGCAATGGCATGGACGTGCGTGCCGTGAGCCTCTCGGCGTTCCTCCTCGAGCACGGCTTCACGCCCAAGCACCCGCTTCCCGAGGGGAATTACTGCATGTCCAAGGCATGCCAAGACCGCGATGGCAGCTGCCTGGATGCCACCCTGGAGGTGCTCGGCCTCGACGAGGACACAGTCGAGATCTTCCACGGCTGCTGCGGTGCCGGTGGTGCGGTCAACTCGTTTGAGCCTGACCGCGTGGACGTCCAGACCGAAGTGAAACTCTCGTTCGCGCCCGAGGGCTCGACCGTCGTTACCATGTGTCCCACCTGCACCTATACCTATGCCTTCTACCTGATGAACCACCCGCGCGAGCTC
This sequence comes from uncultured Coriobacteriaceae bacterium, assembly GCA_900556425.1. GTDB lineage: Bacteria > Actinomycetota > Coriobacteriia > Coriobacteriales > QAMH01 > QAMH01. The sequence goes on along the minus strand of USOR01000195.1, from coordinate 100 downwards.
GGCAACAAGCACTATGCCGAGCTGCTCTTCGACACCCAAATAGATTGGGACCTCGTCTACGCGCAACTCTCGGGCATGTGGACGGGCGAGTACGGTCCGT
>USOR01000194.1 GCA_900556425.1 uncultured Coriobacteriaceae bacterium | reverse complement strand
GCCTGCCAGCTGCGCCGCATCGCAAATCTGCTGGACGCGGTGAATATGCGAGGAAAAGGCCGCGACGACGACGCGTTGCTTGGCGGTGGCAATGACGCTGCGCAGCGTCACCCCGACCTCAGCCTCGGACTTCGTGAACTGCCTGCTCGTCGCATTGGTCGAATCGCTCATGAGCAAGTCGACGCCCTGAGCGGCAAAACGTGCAAGCGCGGCGAAGTCGGTGAGTTCTCCGTCGATGGGCGTTTCGTCGAGCTTGAAATCACCCGTGTGCAGGACATTGCCGGCAGGCGTGTGCATGAAGACGCCCATGGCCCCCGGAATCGAGTGGTTGACCGTGAAGAACTCGAGCTCGAAGCAGCCGAGCTTGGTGCTGCTGCCGCGGTGCACCTCGACGAGCTTGGGCTGCTTGGAAAGGCGATGCTCCTCGAGCTTGCCCTCGATGAGCCCCAAGGTGAGCTTGGTGCCGAGTATGGGAATGGAGCGGTCGAGGTCCTTGAGCAGGTACGGCAGCGCACCCGTGTGATCCTCGTGTCCGTGCGTGATGACAATGCCACGGAGGCGATCGGCATGCTCGAGTATGTAGGTGTAGTCCGGAAGAATGAGGTCTACGCCCGTGTGCTCGTCATCGGGAAACATGAGCCCGGCATCGATGAGGATGATGTCGCCACCGCACTCGAAGGCCGTCATGTTCTTGCCGATGGCGTCGAGACCGCCAAGCGGAATGATGCGCAGGGTATGCGCGGGCTTCTTTCTATGGCCCTGATTGCCCTTGCTGCGCCGACGCGGGCGCTTGCCCTTTGGCGTCGTTTTCGCAAGCGTCTTGACAGGTGCCTTCGCAAGGCCCTTGTCATTCGTATTCTTTTTTTCTGGCATGAGAGAAACTCCTCAGCCTGTGATCATGTACAGGTGTTCTTCGTTTGCTGGTTCTTTATTCTACGGGTGCACAGGCGCGCATGACCTCAGCGAGCTGAGCCGACTGCTCCGGCGTCGCCTCGCAGGCCGCCCACGGGAAAGCCCACGAGCTTGAGCGCCTCCTTCACCATGATGGGATTCGAAGTGACGAAGAGCTCGTTCATGAGAGGCAGGAGTGCGGCATGGGCGGCGAGCGCCTCGTCATGCTTGCCGGCTGCCTCGAGCTCGACGATTTCCTTCATGCGTTTCGGTGCAACATTGGCGATGGTCGAAACCACGCCCACGCCGCCCAAGCCCATGATCTCAAGCGTGTCGGCGTCATCTCCGGAGTAAACGGAGAAGCCGGCCGGAGCACCCTTGGCTATGGCGGCAATCTGGTCCATCTTTCCGCTCGCCTCCTTGATCGCGATGATGTTCTCGTGATCGTGTGCGAGTCGCAAGGTCGTCTCTGCTGTCATGTTGATAACCGAACGACCGGGGATGTTATAGAGCATGATGGGGAGTTCCACCGCATCGGCAATGGCGCTGTAATGCTGGTAGATGCCCTCTTGCGGAGGTTTGTTGTAGTACGGCACGACGCAAAGATAGCCATCGAAGCCCATGGGCTCGACCTTGCGTGCGAAATCGACGGTATCCTGCGTGCAGTTGTCACCCACGTAGGCGATGGTCTTGCAACGGCCGTCGACGGCCTCGAGCACGGCCTCGAAGAGACGGATCTTGTCATCGTAGAACACGGTCGGACACTCGCCGGTTGTGGGGCAAACGGCAATCGTGTCGATGCCAGCTTCGATAAAGCGCTCGGCAAGCTCCTGCGCGCGCGTAAGGTCAAGGTCAAGATTCTCGTCAAAGGGGGTTACGCTTGCGACAATCGTGCGTCCGAAAAACGGCTCCGTCATGCTCGACTCCTCATCTTTACAGTGCGTTTGAACAAAGCGTTGTGCGAATTATACAGGCAAGCGCACGGGTTAATCCATGAGCTTTTCGAGTCCCACCATAACGCCACTCATATCAACGACGGCACGCGTCGCCATCAAGATGCCCGGCATGTAGGAGGCGCGGTCGATCGAGTCATGGCGTATGGTGAGCGTCTGACCCATGCTGCCGAAGATGACCTCCTGATGCGCGACGTAGCCCGCCGTGCGCACCGCGTGCACCGGCACGCCATCGACGAGGGCACCACGAGCGCCTTCGAAGCCGGCGAGCTCGGTCTCCTTGCCCGGTGCGCCGCTCGCGCCATTGCGCGCCTCAGCGATGAGTCGCGCCGTGCGGATGGCAGTGCCTGAAGGGGCATCCTTCTTGCCGTCATGATGAAACTCGATGACCTCGATATCGGGAAAATACTTGGCCGCCTGTTGGGCAAAGAGCATCATGAGCACGGCACCGGTCGTGAAGTTGGGTGCGTGGAAGAGCGCGGCATCTCCCGCGGCAGATTCATCGTAAATCTCCTGGAGACGCTCCTCGGAAAGGCCCGTCGTGCCAAGTACGCAGTTGACATCCATGCTGAGCGCGCAGCGCACGTTCGCCTCGGCAACATCGGGGCGCGTGAAGTCGATGACGACATCAGGCCGCGTTACCTCGATGGCCTCCTTGAGCGTGAGGAACACGGGGGCATTATCCATGCCGACCGTGGTATCGTCGCTTGCGCTCGGATCGACGCCGGCGACGAGTTTCATGTCGTCCGCGCTATCGACGGCCTTGCAGATTTCCGTACCCATGCGGCCGAGCGCACCGCTTACCAGCACCTGGATCATTTGAGCATCCTTTCGATCTTCTCTTGCTTGTAGGGACTCACGACCGCGAGCGTCATCTCCTGCGTGAATAGCTCGCGTGCCGCCTCGTTTACTTCTTCGAGCGTCACCGCACGGTATTTTTCGATGATCTCGTCAATGGAATCGATGGGCAGGTCGAGCACGGCCAGACGGCCCAAGCGCGACATGCGCGTACGCGTTGACTCGGTTCCGAGCACGAAGCTACCGGCGGCGAGCTCCTTGGCACGGGCGAGCTCGTCGGCTGTCAGGCCGTCTTGCGCCGCCAACGCGAATTGCTCCGTTGCCACCTTGACGACCTCAGCGATGTTCTCCGGGCGCGTGCCCGCGTACATCTCGAAGATGCCAGCCCCTTCGTAGAGCTGCGATGATGCGTACACGGAATAGACGAGACCGCGCTTTTCGCGTATTTCCTGGAAGAGGC
>USOR01000193.1 GCA_900556425.1 uncultured Coriobacteriaceae bacterium | reverse complement strand
ATGCATGCGATGACCTCATCGGCGACGATTCCGTCTTGCGCGCTCTTGCCGCCGAGGCGCTTTCCGCCCAGCAGCTCGCGGCCTACTTCGACTTCTCTCCCGGCGAGCTCTCGAGACGCCTTGCCTCCTACGAACTCGACAACCTCGTCCAACGTGGCATGGACGGTCGCTACCAGCTCGTGCCAAGACGCTAGGGAAGGAGGGAATCGTCATATGTAATTCCTCGCATCATGAGACAAGAAGATGCGGCAATGGTAAGGTAAATCGGTGAGTTCAAGCAGCTTGCCGAAAGGAATGCACCATGGAGGATCAGGAAATGACCAAAGAGGAAATGCAAAGGTACCTGAATCAGCAAGCTGAAGCAGGTATTCCAGAAGAGCAGGCGCTCAAGAACCTCGCGGATGTCTTGGGCATCAGCTATCCCAAGCTCGAGAAGTAGGGCTTTGGAGCGGTTCTCTATAGGTGAGGTCGTTTGTTGTCTATGGTCGATAGAGGGTTTCCGATGGTCACGGTCATCGGGGCAGGGCTCGCCGGTTGCGAGGCCGCTTTGCAGCTCGCCTTGCGCGGTGTGCCCGTACGTCTGGTCGAAATGCGCCCCGAGCATCCCACGCCCGTACACAAGACGGGCAACGTCGCCGAGCTCGTCTGTTCGAACTCCCTCAAGAGCGTCGATCCCGAAACGGCGGCAGGATCGCTCAAATACGAGCTCGACGCGCTTGGCTCCAGGCTCCTTGCCTGCGCCTTTGATACGCGCGTGGCCGCAGGCGGTGCGCTCGCAGTCGATCGCGACGAGTTCTCCGCTGCCGTGCAGCGCCTGATCGACGCATCGCCCAACATCAGGCTCGTGCGCGAGGAGTGCACGAGCATCCCCGATGGTCCGGTTATCATCGCGACCGGCCCACTCACGGCTGATGCGCTCGCGAGGCAACTTGCCGACGAGCTCGGCTCGCAAGGTCTTGCGTTCTATGATGCGGCAGCTCCGATCGTCGAGGCGGACTCTCTTGACCGCTCGGTCATCTTCGCCCAGTCACGCTATGACAAAGGTGACACGGCCGACTATCTCAACGCTCCGATGAATCGTGAGGAATACGAAGCCTTCGTTGGCGAGCTCGTCAACGCGGGCCGCGTCATCGAGAAAGATTTCGAGCGCCGCGAGCTCTTCGCAGCTTGCCAGCCAGTCGAGGAAGTCGCGCGTACCGGGCGCGATGCGCTCTCGCATGGTGCCCTCAAACCGGTTGGGCTTACCGATCCGCGTACGGGTAAGCGCCCCTGGGCCGCCGTGCAGCTGCGCGCCGAGAACGCCGCGGCGACGGCATACAACCTCGTCGGCTTTCAGACTAACCTGCGCTTTGGCGAGCAGGAGCGCGTCTTCAGGATGATTCCCGGCCTAGAGAACGCCGAGTTCTCGCGCTTCGGCGTCATGCATCGCAACACCTTTGTCGACACACCGCACGTGCTGACGAAGACGCTCGCCATCCCCTCGAGGCCCGAGGTGCACCTCGCAGGTCAACTCACGGGTACCGAAGGCTATCTCGAGGCCGTCGCTTCGGGGCTCTTCGTCGCGCTCGCCGTCTATGCCGAGCTTGCCGGTCTTGATGCACCGGTCTTGCCACGCGACTCGCTCTTTGGCTGTCTGCTCGCGTATGCGACCGATCCTGGCACAAAAGATTACCAGCCCATGCATGTCAATTACGGCATCATCGATCCCATCGAACCCAAGATACGCAACAAGCGCGAGCGCAAGGCTGCCTATGCCGCGCGGGCGCATGCGGCTATCGACGATTTCGTTGCGGGGCGCCCCGACCTCTTCGATGGGGTATCGCAATCATGACGAAGGCCTTCTCTCCCGAGGAATGCTTCGCCGACGAGCGCCTCGGCACGAGTGCCGTGCGTTGGGCTTGCGCCTTTGCGCGGCATCTCTCGATCGAGCGGGGGCTTTCCGATAATACCGTGCGTGCGTACTGCATCGACATACGCAGCTACCTTGATTGGGCCGCACGCAGTGGTCTCGACCCGCTCCAGGTGGAGTATCGTCGGTTTCGCCGTTACCTTGTGGAGCTCAATGCCTCTGGCTATACTCCCAAGACGGTCTCTCGACGCCTTTCGGCCATACGCACCTTCTTCAAGTACCTGAACGTCCAGAATGTCACGCAGCTCAATCCCGCGGCAGCGACGTCATCGCCCAAGCTGGGGCGCGACCTCCCGCGCAAGACGAGCGATTCCGACATCGAGCGATTGCTTGCCGTATGCGAAGACGATCCCGTCGGCCTGCGCGACCAAGCCTTCCTCGAGCTGCTTTATGCGAGTGGCGCCCGTATTGCCGAGCTTGCCCGTCTCGAGCTTGCTGACGTCAATTTCTCGGATGCAAGCATCCGTCTCTTTGGCAAGGGTTCCAAGGAGCGCATCGTGCCCCTGTATCCAGTGGCACTTGATGCGGTGGAGCGCTATATGCGCCAGGGTCGCCTCATTCTTCTTGGCGAGACGCACAGCAACGCGCTCTTCGTCTCCACGCGCGGAAACGCGATGTCTGCCGACAGCCTGCGACGCGTCTTCAAGCAACGCGCCGCCCAGGCGGGCCTTGACCCGAGCTTGCATCCCCATGACATGCGCCATGCCTTCGCGACCGACCTGGTGGAAGGCGGGGCGGATCTGCGTAGCGTACAGGAGATGCTCGGGCATGCGAGCCTTTCGACGACGCAAGTCTACACGCATCTGTCGCTGCAGCGCATGAAGGACGTCTACAAGGATGCTCACCCAAGGTCATAGGGATTGTCGACGGACAAACGAGGAATCCACGCCACCCGGAAAATCATCGTCTCAATTCATGCAATTTGTGCTATAGTTCTGAATTCGCGTGGTGACACGCTTAATCCGCATGGAAATCCGGCGTAAGCCGTTTGTAGCAAGGAGAACGAAGATGTCGAAGGTATGCGAGGTCTGCGGAAAGCATCCGGCAGCAGGCCGCAATGTCAGCCACTCCCACCGTGTGACCAACAGGGTCTTTCGTCCCAACATCCAGAAGGTCACCATCAAGGACGCCAAGGGTCACGTTCGCAAGGCAAACGTTTGCACGAGCTGCCTGAAGGCCGGCAAGGTCACCCGCGCCTAGT
>USOR01000192.1 GCA_900556425.1 uncultured Coriobacteriaceae bacterium | reverse complement strand
GGGAGTGCAGGTAGAAGACGTCACCAGGATAGGCCTCGCGTCCGGGCGGACGACGCAGCGTCAGCGACATCTGGCGGTATGCGACGGCCTGCTTGGAAAGGTCATCGTAGACGCAGAGCACGTGACGGCCAGGGTTGGTGGCACTTGCCGGCTGGCCATCTTCGCCGTTGTACATAAAGTACTCGCCCATTGCGGCACCCGCCATGGGAGCGATGTACTGCAGCGGCGCAGACGTGGATGCGGGAGCGGAGACGATGATCGTGTAATCCAGAGCACCATGGCTCTCGAGGGCCTCGACCACGGTCGCGACCGTGGAGGCCTTCTGGCCGATGGCGACATAGATGCAGATCATGCCCTTGCCCTTTTGGTTGATGATCGTGTCGATGCCGATGGACGTCTTGCCCGTCTGGCGATCGCCGATGATCAGCTCGCGCTGGCCACGTCCGATGGGAATCATCGCATCAATGGCGATGAGACCGGTCTGGACGGGCTCGTGGACGGGCTGGCGCTCGATGACGCCCGGAGCGCGGAACTCGACGGGGCGATAGCCCTCGGCCTCGATGGGGCCCTTGCCGTCCAGCGGAATGCCAAGCGGGTTCACGACGCGGCCGAGCATTTCGCGTCCCGACGGGACTTCCACGATGCGACCGGTCGTGCGGACCTGGTCGTTCTCCTTGATTGCGGTGACGTCACCCAGAAGCACGGCGCCGACCTCGTCCTCTTCGAGGTTCTGGGCCAGACCGTACACGGTCTTGCCGCCCTCTCCGATGAACTCGAGCAGCTCGCCGGCCATGGCATCACGCAGGCCGTCGACGCGCGCAATGCCGTCGCCAATCTGAATGACATGACCAAACTCACGAGTCTCGACGCTGGTCTGCAGAGAAGCAAGCTTCTCACGCAGAATCTGATCGATGTCGCTCGCGGTGATTTCCGCCATTTACCTTTCACCTCCAGTCATTGCTGAAGAGAGCTCGGCACGGACCGTCTCGATCCGCGTAGCAGTGCAACAATCGACACGCCTTCCATTTGCTCTCACGTTCGTGCCGCCAAGCAGCCAGGCATCGACATGCTCACGCAGGACGATTTCCTTGCCGAATTGAGCAGCTCGTCGTCAAGCGGGATGACGGTCGCGACGTCAAGAATGACGACATCGTACTTGTCCTGCACCATCTTGTCGTAACGCTCGGCCACACGGGGAAGAAGCGTGATGTCATGGCGCGAGGCCATGAAGATAACGAACTGGATGAGCTCGATATCAAACTCCTTGAAAACCTCGTGCATGACCGTCGCACGCGTATTCTCGTCGATGGAGTCGTTCGCAAGCACTTCCCTGAGACCGGGATGCATGTTGACGACCTTCTTCATCTCCTCGAGCTGTGCGGAAATCGAGTACACGTCGTTTTTGGACTCGCCAAGTTCGAGCAAGACCTCAGCGTACGCCTCGATTTCCTTCTTGATGAGCAGACGATTCTTAGGCATTGAGCGTACCTATCTCTTCGATGCTCTTCTCGATGAGCCTACGATGATCCGCATCGGTGAAGTCCTCCTGCACGACGCGTGTCATGGCAGCACATGCGATGTCAGCGACGGATGCCTGAAGCTCGGCGATGGCGGCGTTCTTCTCGGCCTGCATCGCCTCGCGAGACTTGGCGATGATCTTCTCGGCTTCCTCCTGGGCCTTGGCAGTGGTGGCAGCGCGTTGCGCCTCAGCCTGCTGCTTGGCCTCGGAGATGATCGTAGCCGCTTCCTGACGGGCCTCGATGAGCTTGTCCTGGTACTCGGCAAGCACACGCTCGGCCTCGATACGAGCTTGCTCGGACTTCTCGAGTGCTTCGCGAATGGTGGTTTCGCGCTTCTCGAGAATGCCGTTGAACATGGGCCATCCAAACTTGGCGAGAATCGCAAGCAGGATGAGGAAGGCAACGAGCATCGGGATGAATTCATCCATTGCCGGCAAAATCGCCGAAATGCCCGCGGTCTCCTTCTCGGCCGCAAATGCAAGCGTGGGGGCTGCGAAAGCCATGGCACTCGCGAGCGCGCATGCGGCAGTGCCGCGAGTGGCAATTTTCTTGACTTGTGCTTTCACTGATCCCTCCCTAGGCATTGTTTCCAACGTAACGAAACCTGACTAGGCAAGGAAGAAGAGCACGAAGCCGATAAGAGCAAGGGCCTCTGCAAGTGCCGCACCAATGATGAAGTTGGTGAAGAGGCGACCTGCGAGCTCGGGCTGACGGGCAGAGCCGACGCAGCAGCCGTAGCAAGCAATACCGATGCCGATGCCTGGGCCGATGGCGCCAAGACCGTAGCCGACAACCTTGAGGGCGGCGATGATGAGGGTAGTTTCCACTTGTTCCTCCTTAAGTGACGACCTGCACGGCCTTCTCCGTGCAAGCCTAACTTCCTATGAACCAGTCGGGCACGGTACCCGACCGAGAACCAAATTAGTGCGATTCGGAAACCGCAAGACCGACGTAAACGGCCGTAAGTATCGAGAACACATATGCCTGCAGGAACGCAACGAGGCACTCCATGGCATACATGACGATAAGCAAGAGAACCCATGCAATGGCAGGCAGGCCGATGACGAAGTTCATGGCCTCGATGCTGCACTGCAGGAAGATGGTGGTCATGAGGGCGAAGATGCCAAGAATCATGTGGCCGGCGAACATGTTGCCGTAAAGTCGGACGGCGAGCGTGAGCCAGCGGATGCAGGTGGAGATGAGCTCCAAGAACCAGATGATCGGCACCATGACCTTCGGAAGCCCCGCCGGAGCGAAGGACTTCAAGTAGGTCAGGCCACCCTTGGCCTTGATGCCCCAGACGTTGAAGTAGACAAACGAGATGGTAGCGAGCGCCCAGGTCACCGAGATGGTGCCCGTCGGCGTCTTGCAGCCGGGGATAAGACCCACGAAGTTCGAGATGAGGATGAAGAAGAACAGCGTGGCGAGGAAGGGCACGTGCTTCTTGAAGCCGTGGCCGATGATGCCCTCGCCCATATCGTTGCGCACGAACTGGTAGCCGTACTCAACGGTGTTGACGAACTTGTTCGTCGGGATGAGCGTGAGCTTGCGGCCCACGACGAGGATCAGCACCAGCGTGATGATCCAGCAG
>USOR01000191.1 GCA_900556425.1 uncultured Coriobacteriaceae bacterium | reverse complement strand
AGTAAGACAAAACCGCCCCGGCGACTTTTGTCTGGTTTTGGCGCCTCCGGATTACTGGGGGCGCCTTGCTTGCTGGCAGGAAAACGATTTTGTCTGCTATCATGTCCTTGCTTTTTGGCTCGGTGGCGGTGGCGCGCCAGGATGCCGGGCCCTGACCAAAGGGGAACCGAACCTTGCGTTTCTAGTTGATGACCCATTTCGTTTCGTGGCCCGTCGCCTTTGGAGGCGATCGTGCCGCGCTGTCATCAAGCGAGGTTCCCATGCAGATAGCCCTGAACGACGTCTCCTATTCGTATCCCAGCTCGACCCAGACCGTCCTCGACGGCGTGTGCGCCGTTTTTCCGGCGGGGTGGACGGGCATCGTCGGCAATAACGGTTGCGGTAAGAGCTCGCCGCGCGCATAATGGCCAGCCTGCATGAAGCGTCACCTGGCGAGCGCGGTCGCGTCCTTTCCATCGTCGCGCAGCTCAACTCCGACCCCGACCGTATCCTGGATGGTGACGAGCTCAGCCCCGGCGAGTTGCGCAAGCTCATGCTTGCCCAGGGCATTTTGCGCCATCCCGTGCTGATAGCAATGGACGAACCGACCAACCATCTGGATGTCGGCTCCATCGAGGCCCTGGAGCGCGTGCTCGTCGCCTATCCGGGAGCGCTCGTGCTCGTGAGCCACGACGAGCGCCTGCTCGAAAGGACGACGGACATTCGCTGGTGTCTGGAGAGCAGCGATGGGAGTGCATACGTGCTGCGCACGGCGTAGACTCAGACGAATGCGTGGAGCGCCCGTCTAGGTTTGAGCGTATCCTAGAGGAAAACGTAGGCTTGTTTCCCGAAATGATGGGGAGAGATGATGGGATTTCTTCTGACGCGCAAAGCGACGATGGCCGACATGGATGCCGTCATGGATTTCTACTACAACATGATTGAGGAGATGCAGGGAACGGATTTTGACATCCTCTGGCAGCATGACAAGCATCCGAGTGATGCCCATTTGCGTGAGTCGGTGGAGCGAGGATACATGTTCATTGGCATCGCCGAGGATGGCAACATTGCCACGGCGCTTGTCGTCAATCATGACAGGGCACCCGGCTACGAGGCCGTGCCCTGGAAGGTGGATGCTCCCCTTGACGAGCTCGGCATCGTGCACTCGGTTGCCACGCGGCCGGCATATCATGGTCGCGGTTACGCCTCCACGCTCATGGAGTTTGCAATTGACGTGTCGCGCGGGGAGGGATTGCGCGCCTTGCAGCTCGACACCTTTGTCGACAACGTGCGCTCCCATGGGCTTTACGACAAGCTCGGCTTCATCAATCACGGGGCGTATCCGGTTTATTACGACGATTTGGGAACCATCAACCTTGACATGTTCGAGTACGTGCTGTGATAGCGGTTGTAGTGTGAAGCTCCCGTACGGAACAACGGACAAGCGGCATAATCAAAGGGCTGGCATCGAAACAATGCTCCGCTGATCTATCGCTTCTCTCGAGAAGCGGGCAAGACTCGTGTCTAACGCAAGATTGGGTTTTATGCGTCGTACGTGGCGAAGGCGCGCGAGGCGAGCCTGGTTGCAAGCGCGCTGAGCGCGACGAAGAGCACGGTGCCCACGAATAGCACGATGAGCTGGACGCCAAGGTTCCCGAATCCCGGCGTACTAATGAGCACGCATGCCTCGACGGGGATGAACGGAACCGCCTCGAACGCAACGCCAAACACGGTCACGGGAATGCAAGCCAGGAGAAACGGCACTCCGATCTTCGTCGGGTTCCTGAAATACAGCGCGAAGAAGACGAGGTTGAAGATGCCGAAGGTCGCAAGCGTGAAGCCCAGAAGCGCGACATTGGCCGGCAATCCCACCATCGGCTGTGTTGCGGCGACTGCGTCAATGCCGAGAACGGGGCGCAGACAGATGCACAGCGTCATGATCGCCGTCATCGCCAGCTCGATGATAATCATGACAAGCACGCGCACTCGCACCATGTCGCGGCGTGATGCCGGCAGGGCAAACGAGTAGGAAAGGTCGCGCATCTCGCGAGCATTCTGGGCGTTGAAGAAGGCCACTAGGATGCCATAGAGGATGATGACCGCGTATGGCCAGCTCGGGATGAGCACAAGTGCCCCGAGCACGACGAGCATGTACGTGGCGGGATGCACCACCAGCCGGAACTCCTTTGCCAAAAGCGCATGCATTCAGGCCACCTCCTTGTGGGCGTGGGTCATGATGTCATCGAGGGTTACCGCCGCGCCGATGCCCGCCGAAGCGGGCACGAGCGCCGTGTCGCCCAAGACGGAATGGCGGATGCCGATGACCTGTGCACCTGCGGCTTTGGCCTCGGCAAGCGGTGCCACGCGATACGAGTCCTTGAAGTCCGTCAGCGCACCCGAACCGATGATGCGTCCGTTTTCGATGTAGACGATATGATCGGCGCATTTGTCGAGATCGGACGTGATGTGCGTCGAGAACAGAATCCCCACGTTCTTCTCGCGTGCGAGTTGCAGGAAAACGTCGAGCACTTCCTCGCGCGAAGCGGGATCCAATCCACTCGTGGGCTCGTCGAGCACGAGCAGCTTCGAGCGGTGCGATAACGCGAGGGCCACGGCGAACTTGACGCGCATGCCCTGCGACAGTTCCTTCACACGTTTGGCTTGATCGATGGAGAAAAGCCGGCAGTAGTTCTCGAAAGCACCCTGATCCCAGTTATCGTAGAAGCGACGGGTAACGGCGGCGATGGCGGACACGCGTTTGTTGCGGTAGAAGTCGGCACCACCCAGCTCGAAGCCGATGAGCCGTTTGGCCTGTTCCTCGTGATTCGCAAAGGGGCATCCAAAGTATGTCACGCTTCCCGCATCGGGATGCACGGAGCCCTCCAGGCACTTCAGCGTGGTGGATTTGCCCGTGCCATTGCGCCCGATGAAGCCCGTGATCGAACCAGCGCCAACCGCGAAGGACACGTCCTCGAGCGTGAACGCAGGGTAACGTTTATCAAGCCCCCTGACTTCTACTAGGGGTGCAGAATCTTGAGCCATGATTTACCTTTCCGCGTGTGCCGCTAGTGCCTCTCGTTAATTGCTCGGCCAAAGGACTCCATCATCGCGAGCGCATCCTCGACCTTTTGCAG